>CALAJK010000026.1 GCA_937922795.1 uncultured Anaerolineae bacterium | reverse complement strand
CTCAGCCCCAGCCGCTCCACCTGGCGGCGCAAATCGGCGGCGTAATCCAGGTTTTCCGGTTTTCCAACCAGCCACAGTCGGGCATCCGGGTAATCGTCCGCCAATCGGGCGAAGGCGTCTATCAGGAAGTGGACTCCCTTGCGCGGGATTAGCACGCCGGCGTAGACCAGGTCGCGCGTTTGCGCCAGCGGAACCGCCCGTCCGGCGGTGAAAGCGCTGACGTCCGTCCAGGTCATGAATTCGACCAGCGGCAGGCCGGGCGCCAGCGCCTGGATCTGCCGGCGCGTGGACGAGGAGATGGCCCGCAGCAGGTCGGCGCGGCGCAGCGCGTAGCCGGCGGCGCGGCGCATCAGTCTGCGCTGCCCACCCTCCAGGACGACAGCCCGCTGCTGGAACACATCCGCCTCAAAATCGCCGTGGTTCTCGACGATCAAGATCACCCGCCGGCTGGCCAGCTGTGCCGCCTGCTTGACGAACGCCCCCATCGCGCCCTGGTACGGGCTTTGCGCCACGATGACCTGGGCGCCGTCGCGCCACACCGCCCACAGCGTCAGCGCCGTCCCCAGGATGAACATCTCCAGATAGCGCAGGAGCGACGACGGTAGATTGGGCAGCGTGTAGAAGCGGGCGTCCTGGGTGAAGACGCGCGGGCGCACCCCCGAGGCGAAGCCGATGACGATCATGGAGGCGCCCAACGCGGCCAGCGCCCGCCACTTGCGCGCGCCGGTGGCGTCCAGCGGGCAGGCGTAGCGCGTGCCGCTGATCCAGCAGACGGTCAGCCCAGCGAACGGCGCTTCTGTCATATGTTCAGCCCGCCGGCGTCGGTTCCGGGGTCGTCTCAACCACCGCCGAGTCATACACCGGCAGAGTTTGCAGACGCTCCGGCGTCACATCGAAGAAAGCGCCCCAGCCCCAACCGACGGTGTCCTGATAGATCACGTACAGCCAATCGCTCGCCGCCGAGCGGCCGACCAACGTCACCCGGCTGCCATAGGGCACGACCAACAGCTCCGGCGCGTCGCGGGTCGGGGATGCGCGCAGGCGAATGTTGAAGTAGGCCAGCGCGACATCCTCGGGCGGCACGATGGCCTCGCCGCTGCCGTCCACCGCCAGCACCGGCAGCGTATCCGGGCTGCCGGTCACGGCCACCGCGAAATAGGCGACCCAACCCATCAGACCGTTGTATTCGACGAGCAGCCAGTCGTTATGCGGGCTGTCACGGCCGACGGCGGCGGCGCTGAGGCCAGCATCCATCTGGCCAATGATCGGATAGTCCATGCCGGGGCCGCCGCGCACGTTGACGACGCCGTAGGCGGCGACGACCACCACGCCGTTCGCCTCTGTCTGATCCGGAGTCGTCACGGGCGGCAGCGTCTCTGGCGCGCCGTCTATGATGACGGCGAACACCGGCAGCCAGCCGATCTGGCCGTCCGGCAGCCGCACCCGCAGCCAGGCGCCGTCGGCGGTGCGGCCGTCCACCGGCAGTTGCTCGCCGGCGATCAGTTGATCGATGACTGCAAACTGCGCCCCTGGGCCGCTCCGCACGTTGAGCGTGCCGTAGGCCGTCGCCAGCACCGTATCGTCCTGGGCGGCGGCCACGCCGGCCAGCAGCAGCGTCGCCAGCAGGCCTATTCGTAATGCCATACTGCAATCCCTCATACCGATCCAGCCTCGATCTGGACGCCCTATAAGTCTAACATCACCGGTGAACGATCGAGTAGGGGATATTCGGGGCAATGCCGAGCTTGCGCATCCATTCATCCTCAGGGAGAAGGGAGCCAGCAGGATGAGGGCTTTCCTCGCCCACGCTGTTGCGCAGCGCTGCCCCTTTAGAAACGCCGAATAACATTAAGGGGTGGCTTTCTTAGCGAACGGTTTGCGTCTATAATAGCGCTATGCACTTCATTTGGAACTGAGAATTGGGCAGCTTGAGCACAGCCGAACATGTCGAACACATCGTCCCCGCTGTGGGTTCTGGAACTTAATGCGCCACAGATGGCCAAGCCGCTGAAACTGCACCTGGAAGACCGTTTGATCCTGGGGCGCAATGTCGCCGGCGAAACCCAACAGCTAGACGTGGATCTGTCACCGTATGGCGCTGAGGCGTACGGCGTCTCGCGCCAGCACCTGGTCATCGCCCACGAACACAATCGCCTGATGGTGACCGACCTGAACAGCGGCAACGGCACATTTATCAACGGCCACCGGCTGAAGCCGGGCGAGGCGCACTCTTTAGGGCACGGCGACCAGCTCCAGTTGGGGCGGCTGCGGCTGGACGTCCAGATCATCATCTCGCCGACTTACGGCAGCAGCATCCGCAAGCAGGCCAGTTTGCAGATCCATGACCAGACCCAGCCGGGCAGCGGTCAACTGGTGATGATCGTCGAGGACGACCTGGAAATTGCGCGCGCCCTGGCGGCGGTGGTGGAGCAGGCCGGCTACACCACCAAGCTGTGTCACGAGGTGGTCGGCGCCATCCGGGCGTACAATCAGAAGACGCCGTCGGCCATCATCATCGAACAGCTCCTGCCGGACATCAACGGGCTGGAGTTCTGCCGCTACGTCCGGCGGGATGTCCACGGCAACGCCCTGCCGATCATGGTCATCAGCGCGTCGCGCCCCATCTCGACCGTGTCGGAAGTGATGCAGGCCGGGGCTGATATCTTCCTGGACCGGCCGGTGAGCGCCAAAGAGCTGCGGCATGTGATCTCGTCGATGATCAGCCAGCACAAGCCGGGCGGCGCGCCCATCTACACCAAACATCTGGTCGGCACCGCGCTCAGCGGCGCGGTGCCGCCGGAGAGCCGCCGCGACGCCGCCGTCCTGTTCATCGCCGGCCACAGCGAGACGCCGATCACGCTGAACGTCAAACAACCGGTATCATTCGGGCGGGCGGTCAGCGGCGGCAGCGCCAAAACGCATGTTGACCTGTCGCGCTACGACGCGATCAACTTCGGCGTGTCGCGGCTGCACATGATGCTGCATAATCAGGATGGCAAGTTCTACGTCCAGGATCTGGACAGCATCAACGGCACATTCATCAACGGCGATCCGATCAAGCCGAGCGAGCGCATCCTAATCGCGAACGGCGATGAGATCCGCTTAGGCCAGCTCCGGATGTACATTTATTTCCTAGAAGATCCGAATATCACAGCGTCGGATTCATAGACGCGGTTTGCGTCCTAGCGGTCATCCGCTGTTCCACCTGAAAGGCATCGCATGACCTCCGCCCCTGTCCTCTCTCCGGTCGCCGACGACCTGTTCCAACTGCACCTGCCGCTGCCGTTCGCCCTCAACCGCGTGAACGTCTATCTGGCGCGCGGCGATGACGGCTGGACGATCTTCGATACCGGCCTGAACACGCGCGCCGCCCGCGACGTCTGGACGGCGGCGCTGGCCGCGCTCGGCATCACCCTGCGCGACGTGCGCCAGATCGTGCTGACGCACAGCCACCCCGATCACTTCGGCCTGGCCGGCTGGCTGCAGGACCAAGCCGGCGCTGAGCCGCCCCCGGTGCGGCTGTCGCCGCAGGAAGACCGGCAGGCGCACCAAGTCTGGGATGATCTGCCCCGGAGCGGCGCCGCCAGCGAACGGCTGCTGCTGGCGTGCGGCATGCCCCCGGCGATGGCGGCGGAGGTGGCGCAGGGCGTGGTGACCACCGGCGCGATGACGCTGCCGCACCCGCTGCGGCGCGAGCTGATCCAGGCGGGCGACGAACTGCGCATTGGCCGGCGGCGCTTCCAGGCCATCCACGCCCCCGGCCACAGCGACGGCCAGCTCATATTCTACGATCCCGACGACCAGCTGCTGCTGTGCGGCGACCAGGTGCTGCTGAAGATCACGCCGAACATCGGGCGCTGGCCGGACTTCCAGCCCGACCCGCTGGGGCGCTTTCTGGAGTCGCTGCGCCAACTAGAGATGCTGGAGGTGCGGCTGGCGCTGCCAGGACACAAGGCGCTCATCACCGACTGGCGCGGGCGGGTGAACGAGCTGCAAGCGCACCACGCCGCCCGGTTGGAACGAACGCTGGCGGCAGTCCGCGGCGGGGCGACAGTGTATGAAGCCGGGCAGCAGATATTCGACGGCGGCGACGCATTTTCGACGCACGAATGGCGCTTCGCCATGGCCGAGACGCTGGCGCACCTGGAGTATCTGGAGCAGCGCGGGCGCGTCCGGCGCGAGGAAGACGCCGTCTGGCGTTTCTGGCCGGCGTGAAGCCGGTCAGCCGCTGATGCGCTGGAGCAGGTTTGTGAACATGCTGGGCAGCACCGGTTTGAGCAGGAAATAGTCGATGCCCAGCGCTTCGCTCGCCTGACGGTAGTGATCTTCCGCCGACATGATCACGATCACCGTGCCAGCAGCCCGGAGCTGCGCATGCCGATCGCGCAGCAGGTCGAACCCCCGGCCGTCCGGCAGGCGCATATCACAGATGAACAGGTCATACTGGCCGCCCTCCAGCAGTGCCTGCGCTTGGCTCATCGTGGCGGCCTGATCAACCTCGTACCCAGCTTTTTGCACTACATGACTGAAAATATGCAGATGATCGATATCATCTTCGACGAGCAGCGCACGCTTTTTGGCCATGAGACCCGCCGTCTGTCTGGTCAGGAAGGGGACGACACAGCCTGAGCTGTATCGGTATGATGCCTATTATGGCAGCAGGCGGCGCAGCCCGTCAAGCGCTCAACGGCGTTCAGAGGCCAACCGTAAGAATTCTCTCACCAGCGGGTGGCCAAACTTGCCGATGAAGGCCGCCACCAGCCAGGCGTCCTGGTCTGACGGCTTCAAGCTGTTCAGGCTGACGTCGAGCTTGGGGCCAGGGACGTCATCGCTGCCGATGCGGTAGATCTGTTCGATCTGGTAGTGCTGCGGCACGTACACCATCGAAGGGAGCTGGCTGACGATCTTGTAGGTGTGGCCTTGGAACGTCTCGGCCTGGGGCGAGCGCCGCACATTGGCGCGCAGACGCGCCAGCGTCGCCCCCAGGATCGCCGACCACTCGGCCATGACGCGCGGATCGGTGTGTTCCTCGGTGAGCGCCTTCATCAAGCGCGAGCGATGAGCATAGTCGTGAGGATGATACCGAGCGATGCTGGCCAGGATGTCTTTGCTCGTGCCGAGAATGCGCTCCAGCGCTTCCTCAGGCGAGCGGCAGTGCCCGACGAAATACCCTTCGAAGCCCGTGCCCTGCCGGAAGAAGGGGTTGCGCGCGCGCCGCACCGTCTCCCACGCCAGGTAAGCCGGTTCGTAGCGTCGGCTGTCGTGGATCAGCGTCCCCAATGGGATGCCGTGAATCTGATGCCAGGCGGCAATCGCGTCGGCGAACGGCACCCGGCTGTCAATTGTGAGCATTTGCTTGGATGGCTGGGTAGGCATGGAGGACCTTTCATAAGGAGGCCCGATGAGCGCACCTTACAAACACTATTGTATCCGGCCGGGCGTATGAAATACGTAGAAATGGACATTCTTCAGGGCGCAAACGTGCCGAACGGCAGGTCGGTTGCGAGACGGCGGCGCGGGCGGGCATAATGGACGGTCTGTAGGCAGGAGGAGGCAGCGATGCTGAAAGTGTATGTGGGCGTCGTCCGGTTCCGCGATAATCGCGACTTCATCATCCTGGTGGATGGTGAGCCGCAGCCGGTTGAGGAAGCCGTCCAGGAAGTGATGACCGAGATCTGGGGGCCGGGCGAGATCACCCGGCTGGCGAAAGGCGTGGATTTCGTGGAATACAGCCACAGCGCCGGCCCTGACCCGAACCGGCCAGAAGGCTACGTGCTGCAGTGCGAAGTGGGCAGCCTGAAGCGCGTGGGCTTCGCCATCCAGTATGCCCGGCGCGAACGCCACGAGCGCCAGGCGTCCGGCGATGACGGCCACCCCGCCTGAGTCTAATGGTCTTAAACGTCCGGTGAGAAGATTACAACTGTTATCAATTCGCGTTATACTCAGTCAAAGTTAATCGTTCTGTACCTGACAGCCGCCGGCGCGCCCTGCTGACCCGGCGTCTGCCAGTCTCACCACAATGGAGACGTGCCTATGTCAACCGCCAAACTCATCCTCGACGGACAAGAATACGAATTCCCGGTGATCGTCGGCTCTGAAAACGAAGTCGGCATTGATTTCACCACGCTGCGCGCCAAGACCAAAGCCATCGCCTACGATCCGGGTTACGGCAACACGGGCTCCTGCCGCAGCGCCATCACCTACATCGACGGCGAAGCGGGCATCCTGCGCTACCGGGGCTACCCGATCGAGCAGATCGCAGCGCTGGCCAGCTTCACCGAGATCTGCTACCTGCTGATCTACGGCGAACTGCCCCATCATGATCAACTGCGGGAATTCGAGCGCAAGATCACCTACCACACGCTGCTGCACGAGGACATGAAGAAGATCTTTGACGCCTATCCGGCGACGGCGCACCCGATGGCCATCCTGGCGGCCATGGTCATGTCGCTGGCCAGTTTCTACGAAGAGAGCGACGACCCGGAGACCACGGACCTGAACATCATCCGGCTGTTGGGCAAGATCATCACCATCGCCGCGTTCTCGTACAAGCGCTCGGTGGGGCAGCCGTATGTCTACCCGCGCAACGACCTGACCTACACCCAGAACTTCCTCAACATGATGTACTCGCTGCCGACCGAGCCGTATAAAGTGCCGGACGTGCTCGACCGCGCCCTGAACCTGCTGCTCATCCTGCACGCCGACCACGAGCAGAACTGCAGCACCTCGACCGTGCGCATGGTGGGGAGCAGCCAGGCCGGCCTGTTCGCCTCGATCGGCGCGGGCATCTGCGCCCTATCCGGCCCGCTGCACGGCGGCGCTAACCAGGAAGTCATCGAGATGCTGGAGATGATCCAGGCCGACGGCGGCAACTACCGCAAGTACGTGGACATGGCCAAAGACAAGAGCTCCAACTTCCGGCTGATGGGCTTTGGCCATCGCGTCTACCGCAATTTCGACCCGCGCGCGACCATCCTCAAGAAGTCGGCGGACGAGGTGCTGGAGGCGCTGGGCGTCCATGACCCGCTGCTGGACATCGCCAAGAACCTGGAAGAGATCGCGCTGAAGGACTCGTACTTCATCGAGCGCAAGCTGTACCCCAACGTGGACTTCTACAGCGGCATCATCTACCGGGCAATGGGCATCCCGACCAACATGTTCACGGTGATGTTCGCGATCGGCCGGCTGCCGGGCTGGATCGCCCAGTGGCGCGAGATGCGCGCCGACAGCGAGACGCGCATCAACCGCCCGCGCCAGATCTACACCGGGGCGACCGAACGCCCTTTCGTGCCGATTTTCCAGCGCTGAGCGTCGTTCACGCTTAGGAGGAGCCGGCCAGGGAGCGCAGACCATGACTTATGAATATATCCTCACCGAGACGCCCGCGCCGGGCGTCGGCCTGGTGCGGCTGAACCGACCGCAGGCGCTGAATGCGCTCAGCGGGCCGCTGATGCGCGAGGTATTCGACGCGCTCGAAGCGTTCGACCGCGACCCCGAAGTGCGCTGCCTGGTGCTGACCGGGAGCGACAAAGCCTTCGCCGCCGGCGCTGACATCAAGCAGATGGAGGCGGCTGGCCAGGTAGAGATGCTGAGTGGCGATGACTTCACCGACTGGTCGCGCCTCAGCCGGCTGCGCAAACCGCTGATCGCGGCGGTCTCCGGCTGGGCGCTGGGGGGCGGCTGCGAGCTGGCCATGCTGTGCGACATGATCGTGGCCTCCGAGACGGCCAAGTTCGGCCAGCCGGAGATCACCATCGGCATCATGCCGGGGGCGGGCGGCACGCAGCGGCTGACGCGGGCCGTCGGCAAAGCGCTGGCCATGGAGATCATGCTGGCTAACCGCCACTTGACCGCCCAAGAAGCCCTGCACTACGGGCTGGTCAACCGCGTCGCGCCGGTCGACAGCTACCTAACCGAGGCCATCCAACTGGCCGAGAAGATCGCCGGCATGCCGGGGGTGGCGGCGCAGATGATCAAGGCAGCCGTCAACAAAGCCTTTGAACTCAGCTTGTCCGAGGGGCTGGATTACGAGAAGCAGAGCTTCTACCTGCTGTTCGGCACTGAGGACAAAGCGGAAGGGATGCAGGCTTTCGTCGCCAAACGCGCGCCGCAGTGGAAGCACCGCTGACCATCGTGTACACCGGCGGGCTGCGCGGCGACCTGAGCCTGCTGCCCCGCCTGTACACCTTCATCAGAACCTGGGGGATGGGCGGCCAGCCCACCCCTCATTATCTGTTCGATCTGGGCGACGCTTGCGCCCCGGAGGTTTGGCACTGCGCCGCCACCGGCGGGCGCTCAGCGCTGATCGCCCTGGACGCCCTCGGCTGCCACGCGGCGCGGGTCGCCGGCGGCCTGGCGGCGGACGCTCGCCTCAAGCTGGACGCCAACTTTCTGGGCATGGCGCTGGTGGAGCCTGGCCGGCCTTGGCGGCAGGGCCGGCTGGCCGCCGTCGCCAGCGCCGACGAGAGCGCCCCCGATGCGGCGCTGACCATCGTGCTGGCTCCTGCCCCTGCCACCCGGCTGGACGGACGCCGGCTGCATCTGCAGGCCGTCCACGGCGGGCAGGTGGGCCGGGCGCGGCTGCTGCTGGAGCCGCCGACGCTGCTCGACGCGGCCATCGGCGCGCTGCCCGCCGCGACGCTGCCCGACCCGACCGTCCAGGCGGCGGTGGACTTCATCCTGGCCGAAGCGCGGCGCGTCGACGCGCGCCGTAGGGGTTGATCGGCGCGAGGGTGCGCCCCGCAGTTCAGCGCAGCCCGACGACTGGCGGCAGGTTGAAATGCGCGCGGATGGCGTCCTCGATCTCATCTGCCACCGCCGGCGTCTGCAGTAGAAACTGTTTGGCGGCCTCGCGCCCCTGGCCGAGCAGGCCTTCGTTGTAGCGGAAGAAAGCGCCGCGCTTGTCGATGATGCCCAGTTCGACGCCCAGATCGACGATCTCGCCGACCTTGCTGATGCCGCCCTCGTAGAACATCATGTCGAACTCGGCCTCGCGGAAGGGCGCCGCCACCTTGTTCTTGGTCACGCGCACCTTCACCCGGTTGCCGATGGTCTCGCCGCCCTGCTTGATGCTCTGCAGCCGGCGGATGTCCAGGCGGATGCTGGCGTAGAACTTCAGCGCCCGCCCGCCCGACGTCGTCTCTGGGCTGCCGAACATCACGCCCACTTTTTCGCGCAGTTGGTTGGTGAACAGCACCGCCACGTTGGACGACTTGATCGCGCCGGACAGCTTGCGCAGCGCCTGGCTCATCAGCCGCGCCTGCAGCCCCACGTGCGAGTCGCCCATCTCGCCTTCGATCTCCGCCCGCGGCACCAGCGCCGCCACGCTGTCCACCACCACCACGTCCAGCGCGCCGGAACGCACCAGCGCCTCGGTGATCTCCAGCGCTTGCTCGCCGGTGTCAGGCTGGGCTACGTACAGCGTCTCGACGTTGACGCCGATCTGTTCGGCGTAGCGCGGGTCGAGGGCGTGTTCCATGTCCACGAACGCGCACAGGCCGCCGCGCTTCTGCGCCTCGGCGATGACGTGCAAGCACAGCGTCGTCTTGCCGCTGGACTCCGGCCCGTAGATCTCGGTGATGCGCCCGCGCGGGATGCCGCCGACGCCGGTAGCGATGTCCACCGTCAGCGAACCGGTGGGGATGACTTCGACGGCCAGGTGCGTGGCGTCGCCCAACCGCACTACCGTGCCGTCGCCGAAGCGCCGGGTCAGGTCGGTGAGCGCGGCCTCTAAGGCTTTCATGCGCCCGTGGTCTTCCAGCGTGGGCGTTTCCGGCACGACCTCTTCAGGCTTGTCTTTCTTCCGTCCCGCCGTCTTCTTGGCTTTCTTTTCGGCTGGCGGGGGCGCTGCTGCCCTGAACGACTCGACCGCCTCGAATTCGTCAAACTCTGGGAAATCTGCGTCTGTCAATTTTTCAGCTTCCTGTTTATGATCGTGCGCGGATGAACAATGCCCAAATTAGCACAGGCGTTCTAATTCGTCAATCCCGAAAGCGTCCTACTCCATATGAAAATATACACCAAAACCGGCGACGATGGCACGACCAGCCTGTTTTCGAGCGGGCGCGTCTACAAGTCCCACCTGCGGGTAGAGGCTTATGGCACGGTGGATGAGCTGAATTCGTGCCTGGGGCTGGCGCGGGCGTTGAAGCCTTCGCCGCGCACCGATGACTGGCTGGCGCAGGTGCAGCGCCAGTTGTTCCATCTGGGCGCCGACCTGGCGACGCCGCCGGAAGCCCAGAGCCGTTGGGTGGTGCGGATGGATGCCGACACCATCGCCTGGCTGGAGACGCAGATTGACGACATGACTGCCGCGCTGCCCCCGCTGACCAATTTCATCCTGCCGGGCGGGACGCCGGCGGCGGCGCAGATTCACGTGGCGCGGACGGTGTGCCGCCGCGCCGAACGCGTGGTGGTGCTGCTCCAGCAGCATGAGGCGCTGGGCGGCCACGCCCTAGCTTATCTCAACCGCCTGTCCGATTTTCTGTTCGTGCTCGCCCGCTGGGAAAACCTCCAAGCAGGCGTGCCTGAAGACACCTGGTCCGCCCGCTGACCGCCCTCACGCCGCCCGGCTGGGCGCGGGCTCTGGCAGCGGCGCGGCCGGCGGGCGCTCGCGCTTGGGGGACGGCAGCAGCAGCCACAGCCCGCAGGTGAGCACCAGCACCGCCGCCACGATGTGGAAGGCCGCCGCCACCCCGACCCGATCAGCCAGCCAGCCGATGACCAGGTTGCCGACAGCGCCGGTGGCGAAGATCAACCCCAGGATGGCGCCGGACGCGAACCCCTTGCGCCCCGGTAGCAGCCCCTGCGCCAGCACTACGATCAGGCTGTGCGAGCCGCCGCTGAGCCCGCCGGCGGCGATCGCCAGCACAAACGCCAGCCCGCCGTCCAGGCCGGGCAGCAGGAAGATGGCCGGGGCGGCCGCCAGCAGCGCGCCAGCGATGACATAGCGCACGTCAATCCGGTTGGCCACGTAGCCGAAGACGACCCCCGCCAGGCCAGACGCGATCCAGAATGAACTCGCCAGCAGCCCGTACTCCGCCGGCGTCCAGCCTTTCGCCTGGAACATACGCGGGATGAAGCTGACGGTGGCCGGGTTGGCGAAGCTGCGGAAGATGACGGCGGCCACCAGGATGCCCAGCATCCCCAACGGCAGCGGCAGCCGACGCCCGCCAGCGGCGGCAGCGGCGGGCGCGGGGATGGGACGGGCGGCCGTGTGGGCGGCGCGGTCGGGGATGAAGATGGCCATTAGCGCCACCGCTGGAACAGCCAGCAGCCCCAGCAGCAGCACCGGCGCTACCGTGCCATTCTCGATGAAGATGCCTTTGAAAGCCGGGCCCAGCGGGGTGGCGAACAGGGCGTTGTAGTTAGTATGGGCGTTGTTCAGCGCCAGCCCGGCCAGCGCCGGGCCTAGCCCCAGGCCGAGCTGCCCGAACATGAAGAACAGGGCGGTGTTGCTGGCGGCGCGGAACTTCTCCGCGTCGGCGGCGTGCATCGAGCCGACCGGGTGAAAAGCGCCGCTGCCCAGCGCCGCCAGCGACAGCGGAATGAGCATCAGCCAGAAGCCGCCGCCGGCCATCACCACCAGCATGGCGATCAGAATGCCGGACACCGTCCAGGCCACGCCGAGCGCGCCCACCCAACGCCCGCCGGTGCGGTCGGCCAGCAGGCCGAAGAACGGCTGGCTGAGCGCCCCCAGCAGTTCGCCCAGGCTGATGGCCAGCCCGATTTGGGCGTTGGTGATCGGCAGCACATAGGCGCTGATGAACGTCAGCACCACCGAGCGCATGCTCATGAAGATGTCGTTGGCCATATGCCCCAGGCTGACCGCCCAGAACACCGGTTTGCTCGGCAGGTTCATCGTTCATCCTCAAACTGCTGCATGATCTTCTCGTAAGCCTCGTTGATCGCCTGCATGCGGGCGGTCGCGTCCGGCGCCGGGTTGACATCCGGGTGATACAGGCGCGCCAGCCGCCGGTACGCCAGCTTGACCGCCTCCTGCCCCACATCCTCGGCCAGGTCGAGCACGTCGTAATAGACGCGCAGCGCCGACGCCTGGCGCGAGGCGGACGGCCGCGCCCCGGCGGCCGCTCCACCCACGTGGGCGACCCGCCACGCGCCGGTGAACGCGCCCAGCGTGGTCTCGGCGATCCGCACGCTTAGCCGGTCAAGGCGCAGCGTATCGCCGTAGCGGATGTGGCGGTAGCGGCCTTCGCGGTCGAAGTGGACGGCGAAGATGAACACCTCGCTGCCGAAGATCTCGAAGGCGTAGATGCGATCCTCGTAGAGGAGCAGCAGCGCCTCTTCCCAATCCTGCGTCTCGATCAGATGGCCTTCGGGCGGCAGCAGCAGGTCGCACCATAGCACGAACAAGGTGTAATAGCTGCGGGCGGCGTTGTACTCCAGGATGCTGCGGATCTCGTACAGCGGCAGCGGACTTTCGATCAGATGGATGCTGACCGTCTCGCCCGACGGCAGCCCGACCAGCACAATGTCGCCGCCGTCCTGATGGATCTTCAGACCCGCATACTGGAGCCAACCCACCAGGTAGGCGCTCGCTTTGATCGTTTCAAAACGCATGAGTAGAGATGAGCTGTCCGTCTAAGCTGCCCGACCCGCGTGACTTACAGCGTAGTCGGATGTCCGCCATCCGTCAAGAGCCGCGGTGAGCGGGCGCGGTCTGCCCGCGAGCGCAGGCGCTCAGCGGTCGAGGATCTCCAGCGCCAGGGCGAGCGCAGCGTCGGCGCTGGCGGCCTTGTTCGCCTCGCGGTCGCCATCCCACTGGTACTGCCGCACGATCAGCAGGTCATCCGGGCCGGCCAGGCCGACGAACGTCAGGCCGACCGGCTTCTCCGGCGTCGCCCCGCCGGGCCCGGCGATGCCGGTGACGCTCAGCGCCAGATGCGCCTCGAACAGGGCGCGCGCGCGGACGGCCATCTCGGCGGCGGTCGGCTCGCTGACCGCGCCGTAGGCGATGAGCGTGCCCTGGCGCACCCCCAGCACCCGCTGCTTGGACATATTCGAATACGCCACCACGCCGCCGATCATATAGGCTGAACTGCCAGGGACATTGGTCAGCCGGTGTGCGATCAAGCCGCCGGTACAGGATTCGGCGGTGCAGATCGTCCAGCCCCGGCCGCGCAGCCGTTCGCCAACCAGAACCTCGAGGGGGACGTCGGTCATGAGTGCTCCTCGCCTACCGTTGATGTTCGCGCAGTCTGGCGAGACAGGTTATAACACTGCATCCGATTCAAGGCTACTGGCCCAGCGCAGCGAGGAGGGGCAATGCTGGAAACGATCCAACCCGGTTTGATCGGTGAACGGCAGGTTCAGGTGACGCCGGCGCTGACGGCGCGCAGCCTAGGCAGCGGCAGCCTGGACGTCTACGCCACGCCGGCGCTGGCGGCGCTGATGGAAGCGGCGGCGGTGGCCGCACTCGATCCGCTGCTGCCGGCCGGCCAGACCAGCGTCGGCACGGCGCTGGAGCTGCGCCACGTGGCCGCCACGCCGACCGGCATGGTCGTGCGCGCCCGCGCCGAGGTGACCAGCGTAGACGAGCGGCGCGTCACTTTTCGCATCCAGGCGTGGGATGAACACGAATTGATCGGCGAGGCGATGCACACCCGCGTCGTGGTGGAGGCGGCGCGTTTTCTGGCGCGGCTGGAGGCGAAGCAGCCATCCCAGTCCTAGCGACTTGTACAACCCAAGTTGGGCTGATTTCCTAGTGCCCATCCGCCCAGGATATGAGTATAATGTGGGATAACACGCCGGTGCGCTGGATAATGAGGGATATTCTGGGGGATGGGCTACTGGGGTTGGCGGCGGCTGCTGACGGCATTTGTCAGCGTCTGGGTGGCTGGGTGCAGCGCGACATCCTACACCGCGCCGGTCATCTCGCCGACGCCGCGGCCGTACATCACCCTGACGGTGCGTTCCCCCCAACTGGCGACGCCGCCGCCCGCCGCGCCGGCGGTTCGTGCCGCTGAGCGCCGGCCGTCGCCGACGCCCGTCACCTATGCGGTTCAGTCGGGCGACACGCTGTCCGGCATCGCCCTGCAGTTCGGCGTGCCGCTGGCCGCCCTCGAATCGGCCAACCCTGGCCTGGACCCGCTGCGGCTGCCCATCGGCCAGATACTAGCCATCCCTAACCCTCTGTTCGACGCCGCCGGCCAGCCGGCGCTGCCCACCGCCACGCCGCTGGCGCTGGCGCTGGCGTCGCCCGCGTGCCGCGATTTGCCGACTGACCAGGTGATGTGCATCGGCTTCGTCGCCAATGAACTGGACTACGCGGTCGAACGGGTGGGGGTGCGCGTGCGGCTGGTGAGCGCCGACGGCCAGGTGCTGGCGCAGGGCGAAACCAGCGTAGAGCAGGGGGTCATCCCGCCCGGCCAGGTCGCGCCCTACCGTGTGCTGCTCCGGGCGGACTGGCGCGCCGTCGCCGGCGCGGTCGCCGACCTGCGCAGCGCGGAGCGAGCTGCCAGCCCGTTCATCCCGATCACGTTCGAGCAGGACCAGGGGCGCTGGGAAGCGGAAGATTTCGTGGTGACGGCGCAGCTCCACAACGCCGGCCAGCAGCCGGTGCGGGTGCGGCGGGCGGTCGTCACCTTGTGGGACGCCACCGACCGGCTGACCGGCTACCGGGTCGTCGAGGCGGATGCCCACCTGGCTGCCGGCGAGCGACTCCCGCTAGAGGTGATCATCCGGCCGCCGCTGCCGGCGCAGGTAGCGCGCTACCGGCTGTACGTCGAGGCGCAGGCCGGGGCTTGAAGCGCGCTCACTCGGTGATGAGCGTGCCGACGTGATGATGCCCCAGCACGGCCAGCATCAGATCGTCTTCCGCCCAGAAGTCCAGCACCAGGATCGGCATTTTGTGTTCACGGCACAGCGTGAAGGCCGTCATGTCCATCACTTCATACTTATTCGCCAGCACCTGCTCGTAAGTCAGCCGGTCGAAGCGGACGGCGCTGGGGTCTTTGTTCGGGTCGGCGGAGTAGACGCCGTTGACTTTGGTGGCCTTGATGACGATGTCGGCGTTGATCTCCATCGCGCGCAGCGCTGCCGCCGTATCGGTGGTGAAGTACGGGTTGCCGGTGCCGCCGGCGATGATGACCACCCGCCCCTTCTCCAGATGCCGGATGGCGCGCAGCCGGATGTAAGGCTCGGCGACCGCGTTCATCTGGATGGCCGTCTGCACACGGGTGGTGACGCCCTCGCGCTGGAGCGCATCTTGCAGCGCCAGGCCGTTCATGACGGTGCCGATCATGCCCATGTGATCGGCCGTGCTCTGTTCCATGCCGCGGCTGACGCCCAGGCTGCCGCGCCACAGGTTGCCCGCGCCGATGACCACGGCGACCTGCACCCCTCGCTCGTGCAGCGCCCGGATGCGCCGGGCGATCACCTCCGCGCTGGCGGGGTCAATGCCGTAGCCCTGCGGCCCGGCCAGCGCCTCGCCGCTGAGCTTGAGGACAATGCGTTTGTAAACCGGCGTCTGATCGGTCGAAATCATAGGTCATCTCCTCAGTGGTTGGCAGCCCGCGCCGCGCCGGGCGACAAAAAAGGGGACTAGCAGCGGCTAATCCCCTAAAACCATAGACTACGTCCCAACTGCCTGGTTGAGCGGCAGATCGGAAGCTCACGCACCATCTTCCTGGTCGCTGCCCCCTTCGCCCAGGGCAAAGCGGGCGAAGCGGCGCACCTGAATGCTCTCGCCGACCTCGGCCACGACCTCGGCCAGGAGCTGGCTGATGGTCTTCGCATCGTCCTTGATGAAGGTCTGCTCCATCAGCACGATTTCCTCGAAGAACTTGTTCATGCGGCCGTCCACGATCTTGTCGGCGACCGCTTCCGGCTTGCCTTCGTCCAGCACGCGCCGCCGCTGGATCTCGCGCTCGGCCTGCACCACCGCTTCGGGCACGTCCTCGCGGCGCACGTATTCAGGTGCTAGGTTGGCGATGTGCAGCGCGATGTCGTGCGCAAACTGCTGGAAGCGCTCCGTCTTGGCGACGAAGTCGGTCTCGCAGTTGACTTCGACCATCACCCCCAACCGTTTGTTGTGGTGGGAGTAGGTGACGATCAGCCCCTCGTTCATTGCGCGGCCAGCGCTCAGCTTCTTGGCGGCGCGCGCCAGCCCCTTCTCGCGCAGGAACTCGATCGCCTTCTGCACGTCGCCGCCGGTGGTTTCGAGCGCCTTCTTGCAATCCAGCGGGCCGGCGCCAGTGGCCTCACGCAGGTCTTTCACCATCTTGGCTGTGATTTCCATCGGTCTCCTGTCCTAGGCTACGGTTTGCAGATTGTCAGCGCACTGGCGCAGGTTGAGCCGCGCGATCCGGCCGGCGATCACGCCGCGCTCAACGCCCTTCATCATCCAGATCTTCGAGTTCATCATCGAACAGCGAGGCGTCGCGCAGGCGAGCGATGGTGGACGCGCCCAGGTAAGCCTCGTTGCCGGCCTCCTCCTCATCGTCGTCGTATTCCGCATACGCCGGTTCTTCGACCGCCTCAATTTCTTCCAGATCGCCCTTGCGCATGTTCACCCCTTCGATGACGGCGTCGGCGATCGTCTTGACCAGCAGCTTGATGGCGCGCACGGCGTCGTCGTTGGCGGGCAGGATGTAATCGATCAGATCGGGGTCGCTGTTGGTGTCCGCCAGCGCCAGCACCGGGATGCCCAGCGTGTTGGCCTCCTTGACGGCGGTGGCCTCGCGGATGGTATCTACTACGAACAGCAGATCGGGCACGCGCTTCAGATTGCGGATGCCGCCTAGGCGAAGCTGGAGCTTCTCGATCTTGCGCTCCAGCATCAGGCGCTCTTTCTTGGTCAGCAGCTCGAATCGACCAGCGTCGCGGTCGGCTTCCAGTCGTTTGAGCGTCTCGATGCGCTCGCGGATGGTGCGCCAGTTGGTGAGCGTGCCGCCCAGCCAGCGCGTATTGACGTAGGGCATGCCGCAGCGCGTGGCCTCAGCGGCGATGGCTTCCTGCGCCTGGCGCTTCGTGCCCACGAACAGCACCGTGCCGCCCTTCGCCACCAGATCGCGCACCATGTCGTAGTAAGTGCGCAGGTTGGCCAGCGTCTGCTGCAAATCAATGATGTGAATGCCGTTGCGTTCGGTGAAGATGTAAGGGGCCATGCGCGGGTTCCACTTGGGCGTACGGTGGCCAAAGTGGACGCCCGTTTCGAGAAGCTCCTTTATCGAGACAGAGGCGGACATAACTGATCTCCTGAGGTTACGTGTTTAGGCGATCACGCCCTTCAACCCCAGACGCAATCCCTGGCGGGGACAACACCTCCGAGTCCAGGCGTGTGAAAGTGGCCGTTCCCAGGGGGACGACCGGGCGGCATTGTAGCATGGCTGCCCGGCCGATTCAAGGATGGAGGTGGACGCCGCGGCGTCATTCGTAGCGCAGCACGTTGGTCACGCGCTCGCCCAGGATGGCGCGGGCGCTGAGCAGCGTGGCCAACCAGGCGATGACGATGGCCGCAATGACCAGCGCGATGGCGATCGGCAGCGCGTCGGTCGGGACGAGCATGGTCACATTCAGGCCGAAGCGGGTCATCAACGCCACGCCCAGCGAACTGAGGCCGATGCCCAGCAGCCCGCCCAGCAGGCTGACGAGCGTGTTCTCCAGCAGCATCACGCTCAGCACGCGCCGCCCTTTCAGCCCGACGGCCTTCAGGATGCCGATCTGCCGCCGCCGCTCCAGCATGGACAGCGCGACCGTGTTGGTCATGATGACCGCCGCCGCCAGCAGCGACAGCAGCCCGACCAGGATGGGGATGGCGCTCATCTGGCTGATGAAGCGGCTGAGCATCCCGTCGATGAAGCTGATGTCGAACGAGAAGACCAGCGGCAGCGCCGACAGTTCGACCAACCCGCGGTTGAGGTGCTCTGGCTGGATCTGGGCGACCGTGATCTGGAAGTTGGGCGTCACGCGCTCCAGCGAGCCAGCCGGGATGATCACATCGCCGAACACGATCGACGACTGGATGCTGCCGGTGTCCTCGACATCGGGCATCAACCCGACCACTTCAAAATCGTAGACCTGGTCGTTGATCTGGACGCCGATGGTCGAGCCGACGGCGAGGTTCAGCCGCTGAACCGCCGGTTTGAGCTTGACCACCGCCACCCGCTGGCCGCGGTCGGCCGGGGTGATGTCGCGCCCGGCGGTCAGCTCGCCGCTGGTCAGATTGGGATTGTTGGTATCGCGGATGACCACCTGCACATACGGCCGCAGGTCGAACTCGGCGGCCAACCGCTGCACGCGCTCGAAGTCGCGCTGGCGGCCGGCCTCGCGGATCTGGCGTTCGACCTCGGCTTGACTGAGCGCGCCGCGGTCGGCCAGCGAGACGCCGTCCACCCATTTGATCTCCCCCTGGAACTGCATGAAGCGCGTGCGGTACTCCACTCCTTCGAGGCTATTCAGCTTGCTGTCGATCAGCGGGTTGGCCAGGATGGGCGGCAGCACCGGGAAGATCAGCACGTTGCCGCCGAAGGCCTCGCTGAGCGTGAACTGGACGATTTCGCGCATGCCAGCGCCGAAGAACGAGATGCTGCTGAGCGCGAACATGCCGGCGCTGAGCGCCAGCAGCGTGGTGGCGGTGCGCGTGCGGCGGGTGGCCAGGTTGCGCAGCGCCAGCCGCAGATCCACGCTGCCGAAGGAGGGCAGCTTACCGATCAGCCACACTACCACCCACAGCAGCCCGATCAGCAGCCCCAGGATGAGCAGGGTGACGGCCACGCCGATGATGCCGGTGATGTAGGCGTTGATGAGCTGCCCGCGCGCCACCCGGAAGGCGGGCGCCAGCATCTGCCCGGCGATCAGCCCGACCGCCAGCACCACGAACAGCAGCGCGAACAGCGACGACAAACAGCCGGCGCGCGGGATGTGGGTTTCGTTGGGGCGCAGGATGATGTTGGGGCGCACGCGCACGGCCGTCAGCACCGGCAGCACACCGAACACCAGCGTCACCACCATGCCCAGCGCCAGGCCGAACAGGATGGCTTCCGGGTAGACGCGCCAGACCAGCGGCTGCTGGATGAGCATCTGGCCGTAGGCGTTGGCTAGGCTGCTGAGCAGCACGCCGAAGACGCTGCCCAGCAGGCTGCCGGCCAGCCCCATCAAGAAGGCCTCCGCCAGGAACATGGCCGCGATCTGGCGGGCTTTCAGGCCGAAGGTCTTGAGCGCGGCGATCTCCTCGGTGCGCCGGCCCACCATTACCAGCATGGTATTGATGATGCCCACGCCCCCAAGCAGCAGCGCGCCCAGCCCCAGCACCACGATGAAGCTGCCCAACACGTCGGTCAGGTTCTGGTTCTCACGCAGCAGGTCGGGCACGGTGCGCACGAAGCGCGGCGCCGGCCCATCGGCGTCGGCGACCAGCGCGCTCAGCTGTCTGGCGAGCTGGGTGACTGTCTCCGGCGGCGTGTTGTCGGCCAGCGTCAGGCTGATGGTGTTCGGGTTTTCCGGCGCGGGCAGGACGGCCGCCGAGTCCAGGCTGAAGAAGGCGAAGCCGAAGAAGGCGGCGATCATGTCGCGCAGCCCGGCCTGCACATCGGTGGCGATGATGCCCTTGACGGTGAATTCCTCGGTCGTGCCGCTGACCCGCACCCGGTCGCCCACGCGGATGTTCTGCGAGGCGGCCAGGTTCTGGCTGATGACCACCTCGTTGCCGCCGGTGAACAGATCGCCCAGGCGCGCGCCCGGCGGGTCGAGCGTGAACAGGTCATCCGTCGGTGGGAAGGTACGCGGGTCGATGAAGATGGAGGTGATGAACTGCGGCCGGCCGGCGGTCACGTAATCCTGCGAGCTGATCTGAATGTTGCCGGTGGTGGTGTAAGCGGTCGCCCGTCCACCGCGCTCCTGCGCCCAGCGGCGGACGCGATCGATCTGTGCCGGCGTGAAGGCGGCGCGGGCGTCGGGATCGCCGAAGCTGAAGAAGATATTGCTCTCCAAGACCAGCGTGATGTCGCCGCGGTTGCTGCCGCGCACGTTGCTGGTGAGCGCGTCGCCGATGGCCAAGCCCAGGCTGCGCAGCGCGACCACGGTCGCCACGCCCGCCGCCACCGAGAAGATGGCGAAAGTTGACCAGCGCCGACTGCGCCACAGATTGCGGGCGGCGTAGCGTAAGTAGTACAGCAGATTCATGCTCAGAACCTACCAGTTGCAAGACAGATGCGCGATGATCAGCCGACGCGATGATGCCGCCTAGCCTGCTTCATTGTACCCTGTACGCAGTTCTGGGCGGGCAGGTTGCGCCGGCGCTGGCCGGTCATTCGTAGTGCAGCACCGCGGCCACGCGCTCGCTGATCGCCGTCCGGGCGCTGAGGAACGTGGCCGCCCAGGCGATGACCACCGACGCCGCCACCAGCAGCAGGGCGATGCCGGCGGCGTTCGACGGGATGGGGATGGTGATGCCGGTGCCGATGGTCGTCATCAGCGAGACGCCCGCCACGCTGATGGCGATGCCCAGCGCCGAGCCGAGCAGGCCGATGAGCGTGTTCTCCAGCAGCATCACGCCCAGCACGCGCCGGCGCTTCAGACCGACCGCCTTCAGCACGCCGATCTGCTGGCGGCGTTCCAGGGTGGCCAGCGCCACCGAATTGGCCATGATGACCGCCGCCGCCAGCAGCGACAGCAGCCCGACCACCGTCGGGATGGCGCTGAGCTGGGCGATCAGGCGCTCCATCAGGCCGTCGGCGAAGGCCACATCCACGGCGAACACCAGCGGCACGCGCGATAGGAAGCGCAGCACGTCGTCCACCTGGTCGGATCGCACCTGCGCCACGGTGACGGTGCGCGTGGCCATCACGCCGGGCACGTCGGGCGGCAGATAGGCGCTGGCCGGGTTGGGCGTGAAGCCGTTGGCGTTGCCGACGATGCCCACCACCTCGAACGGCAGCACCCGGCCGGCGATCCGCACGCCCACCGTCGAGCCGACGCCGATCCCCAGCTCGTCCAGGCTGGAGAAGCCCTCGATGGCGCTCTCCAGCGCCGTCTGTTCGGACAGCACGATCACGTTGCGCCCCCGGTCTTCGGGCGTCAGGTCGCGCCCGGCCAGCAGCGGGCCGCTGCGCAGGTCAGGGTTGGTTGTGTCGCGGGACAGGATGATCAGCGGCACGCCCGGCGCTCGATCTTCAATTTCGACCGGCTGGTCATCCACGGTCATCAGGCGGCCGGTGACGAAGCGCAGCCGCGTGCGCGATTCGACGCCTTCCAGGCCATCGAGCTGCAAGTCGAGCAGTGGGTTGCCGATCTCCTCCGGCAGCAGCGGCACAGCGACGATGTTGCCGCCCAGCGTCTCGGCGAACTGGAAGCGCACGATCTCCCGCGCGCCCAACCCGAAGAAGGTGATGCTGCTGAGCGCGAACATGCCGGCCGTCAGCGCCAGCAGGGTGGTGGCGGTGCGCGCCCGTCGGGTGGTCAGGTTGGCCAGCGCCAGCCGCAGATCCACGCTGCCCAGTGCCGGCAGCTTGCCGATGGCCCACACCAGCAGCCACAGCAGGCCGTTGAGCGCTGCCAGGATGAGCAGCGCCGCCGCCACGCCGGCGATCCCCAGCAGCAGGGGGTTGGGCGCGCGCTCGTCCAGCGCCTGCACCACGACCGGCCCCAGGATCTGGCCGGCGATGACCCCCAGCGACAGCACTACGACGACGATGGCCAGCAGGCCGGGCAGCAGACCGGCGCGGGCGGCAGCCGCCTCGTTCGGCCGCAGGATGATCCCCGGCCGCACCCGCGCCGCCGTCAGCGCCGGCAGCACGCCGAACACCAGCGTCACCACCAGCCCCAACACCAGCCCGTAGACGATGGCCTCCGGGTACACTCGCCAGGGCAGCCGCTGCTGCAAGAACGCCTCGCCGTAAGCGTTCACCGCCCGGCTGAGCAGCACGCCCACCGCGATGCCCAGCGCCGCGCCGGCCAGCGCCAGCAGCAGCGCCTCAGCGGCGAACAGCGCCGCCACCTGGCCGCCCTTGAGGCCGAACGTCTTGAGGGCGGCGATCTCGACCGTCCGCCGGCGCACCAGCACCAGCATGGTATTCATGATGCCCACGCCGCCGATCAGCATGGCGCCCAACCCCAGCGTGACGATGAAGCGGCCGATCATGTCGGCCAGCTCGCGGTTGCGGTTGATGAGCGACGGCGTGGCGGTCAGCTCGCGGACGGGCACGAGCCGGCTCACCTCCTGCGCCGCGGCCTCGATCGCCTCGGCGGAAGCGCCGTCGGGCAGCACGATCCCGATGGTGTTCGGCAGCGGGCTGAGCTGCAGCGCCCCAGCTTGAGCCGCGTCGAAATAGGCGAAGCCGAAGAACGAGGCGAAGATGTTGTTGATGCTGGCCTCAGCTTCGGTGGGCACGATGCCGGTCACGGTGAACGGCTCGGCCGCGCCGCTGGCCAGCACCTGATCGCCCACTTTCAGCCCGTTGGCCTCGGCCAGGTTCCAGCTGATGACCACCTCGCGCCCGCCGTGGAACAGATCAGCCAGCGGCGCGCCCGGCGGGTCGATCGCCCGGATGTCGGCGGCGATGGCGAACGTCTGCGGGTCGATCAGGAACGAAGTGGCGAACTGCGGGCGCGGCGTGAACTCCTGCCCGGCCGGGATGATCTGGATGTTGTTGAGGGCGGTATAGGCGGTCATGCGGCCGCCGCGCGCCGTGATCCACTGGCGCACCCGCTCCACCTGGCCGGGCGTGTAGACTGACCGTTCGTCGCCTCCGCGGTGGATGGTGAAAGCGAACGGGCCGAAGTTGTAGATCTGGCTGATGTTGATGTCGCCGTGGTTGAACTGGCGCACGTTGGTCAGCAGCGAGTCGCTGATTGCCAGCCCCAAGCTGCGCAGCGCGACCACGGTGGCCACGCCGGTCGCCACGCAGAAGACGGCGAACGTCGTCCAGTGGCCGCTGCGCCGCAGCGTGCGCGCCGCATACAGCAGATAGAAACCGATACGCACTCTGATGCCCTCGAAATCATGAGCCGGCTGAACACATGCATTATAACCCCAGCCCGCTGGCGGCTGCCTAACAAACCTGACGTTTTGCAGACGAACGCTAAACGCGGCAGCCCTACACAACAGCGCGGAAGAGACTCCAGAACGTCCTCAGCACCCCAGCTCTTGTCCCCCAGGGCGACGGGGGTGCGGACAGGTTCTTAAAAGCCCCTCTTCCTGAGGGGGAGATTTAGCGTGAGGGCACAAGCATCCACCGCGTTGTTCTAATGAAATTATAATTCTGCGAGAACCATCATCGTGAGGTTCAAGAAGGCGTTAAACAGATCATAAAGGCGATGTGAGTTATGCACAGCCTGCAGGCACTGGAGAAGGGATGCTCCCCTCTCTGTTTACGGGGAGGGGTCGGGGGAGGGGATAATCATCCCCCAGCCCCAGCCCTTCCCCCATGCGATGGGGGAAGGGAGCGCCCCGCCTCGCCCTCAGGGCTAAACATGATCCACAAGTCTGTAGTGAACTATCATAATCCTGCGAGAACCATCATCGTGAGGTTCAAGAAGGCGTTAAACAGGTCATAAAGGTCACGCACAGCCCTCAGGGCGAGCGGTGAATATCGCACTTACGCCCCTTCTCCCCAAGGAGAAAGGGCTGGGGGTTGAGGGTCAGAGGCCGAAAAATGGTTCAAAGCCGATTTTGAAGCGATAGCCCTGCACACCCCCTGTCACATTCAGGGCGAACTGCTGAAGTTTGCAGTATAATTTGCGTTCGGTTTGGCGCATACGAGATCACATTCATCGATGTCTGAGTTCAACCCGATGGCGGAGCTAGAACGCTTGTGCGCCTCGGCGCAAGAGGTCACCGCCGCGCTGCAGCGGCAGCAAGAACTGCTGCGCATACGCGGCATGGGGCTGCCGCCGGGCGCGCTTCAGAGCGTGGCCCAGGTCGAAGCTGACCTGTCCAGCCTGAGGCAGCAGCTTCAGGGCGAGCAGACCGAACTGAGCCAGCTCCGCGCCCTGACCGAGACCACGGCTCTCATCAACTCATCGCTTGACCTTGAAGTCGTCCTGGCGCGCGCTATGGACGAGGTCATCCGGCTGACGGGCGCCGAACGCGGTTACCTCATCCTGCTCAACCCAACCGACCAATCGCTGGCGGTGCGGGTGGTGCGCGATCCGGAGAACCCCGACGCCGGCCTAGGGTTCCAGGGCAGCACCACCATCTTGCAAGAAGTGCTGACGACTGGCCGGCCGCTGCGGACTGACAACGCCTACAAAGATCCGCGGATACAAAATCAGACGAGCATCGCGCAGCTGTCGCTGCGGTCGGTAGTGTGCGTGCCGCTGACCTACAAGGGCACGGTGATCGGCGCGCTGTACGTGGACAACCGCCTGCGCTCCGGCGTCTTCACCGCCCGCGAGGAGAAGCTGCTGGTATCCTTCGCCAACCAGGCGGCGGTCGCCATCGAAAACGCCCGGTTGTTCGCCCGCGTGCAGGCCATCCTGGCGGAGACGACCGCGATCAAAGAGCTGATGGCGAACGTTTTCGACTCGATCGGCAGCGGCGTCATCACCGCCGATGCCGCCGACCGGGTGACGACCTTCAACCCGGCCGCGGGCGACATCCTGGGGATCGCCCCGGAGGCTGCCATCGGCCAGCCGCTGGCGGCGGCGCTGCCGCGCCTCAGTCCAGACTTCACCGACCATCTGCACCGGGTGCGGGAGCGCAGTCAGAGCGAGAAGCTCGAGACCGAACTGGACGTGCCGGAGCGCGGACGGCGGGTGCTCAGCTTCAACCTCAGCCCGTTGAAGGATTCACAAGGGCGGACGCAGGGCGTCGCCATCGTGCTGGACGACCTAACCGAACAGCGGGAGCGCGAGCACAAGCTGAACATCCTGCGCCGCTATCTGCCGCCGGCGCTGGTCGAGAACATCCACCAGATCGCCCAACTGGCGCTGGGCGGCGAACGCCGCGAGGTCACCTGCATGTTCGTGGATGTGCGCCCGCTGGCGACCTTCCCGCCCGATCTGCGCCCCGGCCAGATCATGGAGGTGCTCAACGCCCATTTCACAGTGGCGACCGACTGCATCCATGACCACAACGGCGTGATCGACAAGTACATGGGCACGGAGCTGATGGCATTGTTCAACAGCCAGCTGAACCCGATGGCCAACCATGCCCTGATGGCGGTGCGGGCGGCGCTGGCGCTGCGCGAGGCGTTCGCCGCCTTCTACGCGCAGCAGGGGCTGCCGCCGGATACCCACCTTTACCGCGTCGGCATCCACACCGGCGTGGCCACGCTGGGCAACGTCGGCAGTCCGCTGCGCCGCGACTTCACCGCCCTGGGCGATACGATCAACCTGGCGCACCGCCTGCTGGAGAACGCCCAACCCGGCCAGATCATCATCAGCGACGCCGCCGGTCAGCATCTCCAGTCCGGGCTGGGCGGCTGGCCGGCGGGCATCGTCTGCGAGCCGCGTGAGCCGATCAAAGCCAAAGGCCGCCAGCAGGCGACGCCGATCTACGAGGTGTTCAAATCGGCATGAGCGACGGAACGAATTTCAACGAGGAGAGTACAGCCCGCATGCGCGCGCCGCAGGCCGCCGCCCATGTGCAGATGCGGCAGATCAGCCAGCGCATCAATGACCTGGTGGAAGTGCTGCGGGCTCAGCGCGACGTGCTGCGTCAGCGCGGCATGAACCTGCCCACCGGCGCGCTGGAGGGGCTGTGGCAGCTTAAAACCGACCTCGATAAGCTGGCCAACGCGCTCGGCGGCATGCTGATCGAACTGGGACAGCTGCGGGCGCTGGCCGAAACCGCCGGGCTGATCAACTCCTCGCTCGACCCGGCGGAAGTGCTGAACCAGGTGATGGACACCGTCATCCACCTAACCGGCGCTGAACGCGGCTATATCGTGCTGAAAAACCGCGACACCGGCGAGTTTGAGTACCGGGTGGCGCGCGGCCTGGACCGCGAACAGCTCAGCCGGAGCGAATTCACCGTCAGCCGCACCATCGTCAACCAGGTCGCCAGCACCGGCGAAGCCGTCCTGACCGACAACGCCAGCCAGGACGCGCGTTTTCAGGGGCAGCAGAGCATCGCCGGCATGCAGCTGCGCAGCATCCTGGCTGTGCCGCTGAACGTCCGCGGCGAGACTATCGGCGTGGTGTACTGCGACAACCGCATCATGGTGGGCGTGTTCAAGCAGCACGAGCTGAACCTGCTGACCGCTTTCGCCCACCAGGCGGCGGTGGCCATCGAGAACGCCCGTCTGTTCGATTCGGTCAAAGCGCAGCTCGCCCAGGTGACCGAAGTCCGCGACCTGATGGACAACATCTTCTCGTCCATCGCCAGCGGCGTCATCACCCTCAACCATGACGATGTGGTGACGCTGTGCAACGCCGCCGCCGCCCACATGATCGGCCTGCCGGCTGAACAGATAACCGGCCAACCGCTGGCCGACGTGCTGCCGCCCCTTGATCCCGCCTTCGATGAAGCCCTGCAGCAGGTGCGGCGGGATGGCGCGCCGCGGCGGTTAGAGGTCGAGCCGCCCCCGGGCGGCCTGTGGGAGTTCTACTGGAACCTGATGCTCAGCCCGCTGCGCGACCGCGACAGCGCCGGCCAGAGCGTGGTCATCGTGCTGGACGACAAAACCGAGGTGCGGCGGCGCGAAGCCCAGCTCGGCTTGGCCAGCCGCTACCTGCCGACCGCCCTGGTGGAGAACATCCGCAGCGCCGACGTGTTCGACATCACCGGCGAGGAGCGCGAGATCAGCGTGCTGCACTGCGACGTGCGCGGCTTCACCAGCTTCAGCGAACGGCTCGACCCCGAGCTGTTGATGGAGATCATCAACCGCTACATGAGCCTGTCGAGCGACGCGATCAACCTATACGACGGCGTGGTGGACAAGTACATGGGCGACGCCGCGACCGGCCTGTTCAACACCCAGTTCAATCCCCAGGACGACCATCCGGTGCGGGCAGTGCGCGCCGCCATGAGCATGATGTACGACCTGTTCGCCCTGCACGAGATCCTGCCGCCGGAGCAGCGGCTGTTCTACGGCATCGGCGTGCACACCGGCATGGCGGTGCTGGGCAACGTCGGCAGCCACGACCGGCGCGAGTTCACCGCCCTGGGGGACGCGATGGAGCTGAGCAAGCTGCTGCAGGAGAACGCTCAGCCCGGCGAAGTCCTCATCAGCCCGGCCACGTTCGAGCGCGTCGAGGCCTTCTACGAATGTGAACCGCTGCCGCCGCGCAAGACGCGCGGACGGACGGACTTCAACCTGATGTACCGGGTGGTCAAGCACCGCAAGCGCACCGGCCCGGTCCACCTGGAGTCGCTGAACCTCTGACGCGCCGCTACCCCGCCAGCGCCCCGACCAACTGGCGGAAGGCCGTCTTGTAATCCCCGGCCAGATCGAAGCGCGGGCTGCGCCGCAGGGCGTCCGGCGGCTCGACCGCCTCTAGCTGGGCGATGATCACCGGCTTGCCCTTGGCTTTGAAGAACTGCCAGGCTCCGGTCACGCCGGCGTCCGCCAGCGCCGCCGGCGACAGCAGCAGCACCAGCCGGGCGCATTCAGTCAGCGCCGGGTGGACGCCGCCGGCCCAGTGCACCGACGACGTCGCGGCTTCGTGCAGCCAGGCGGCGATGCCCGCCTTCTGCAGGTCATCGGCTAGCTGTTCGGCGTGCACCGCGTCAGTGTCTGCAAAGGCGATGTAAGCGGTGTCCTGCGCCAGCCGGGCGCGGGTGCGCGCCGCCACCTGCACCGCCGCCGGGCGCGCCTCGCGGCTGTGCGCCGCCGTCCGCCCCAGGCGAAAGACCGCGCCGCCGCAGTCAGGGCAGTCGCCGCGCATGGCGGGCAGCCCCTGGCGCGTCCACACCGGCTGCGGGTCTTCCATCACGACCGTGTGACGGCAGCGGACGCAGTAAGCCTCGATGTCGTCGTCATCCAGCAGATCGTCCAGGTCGTCGCGTCCAACATCATCCATGCTGCCGGCTCCCTTCAGCGTCACGAACAAGCATCTTACGACGGCTGCGCCGCCAGCGCGGCGGCGGCGGCCAGGGCGTCTATCCCTTTCAGCCAGTCGCCTTCCAGGTGCAGGCGCACAGCGCGGCGGCCTTTGTTCTGCAGCGCCTCCAGGTCGCCGGCGGCCTGCGCCGCCTCCAGCACGCCGAAGCTGTACGACTCGCCGGGGACGGGCAGGTCATCCTGCACGGCCCGCGTGAGCTGAATGAAGATGCCGTTGTTGGCGCCGCCCTTGTGCAGTTGGCCGGTGCTGTGCTGGAAACGCGGACCGTAGCCGAGGGTCACCGCCAGGCCGGTAGCCCGCGCGATCTGCTGCCGCGCCGCCTCCAGCCGGGCGTCCAGCTCGGCCGTGGGCGGCAGGTAGGCCAGCACCGCCACGTAGTCGCCCGCCCGCCCCGAACTGAGCAGCGCCGCCAGCAGGCCGGTCAGGTCGCCGCAGTTGTACCGGTGCTGAGCGCAGATCTCGCCCAACATCGTCAGCAGGTCTGGGGCGGCGTACAGGGCGACATCGGCCTCGCGCAGCGCCGGCTCGGTCGGCGGCAGGCTGCCATGATCGCGGTGATAGGCCAGCAGCCGCGCCGTGTTCTCTTTGCTCTCGGTCACGTTCGGCTCATCGAACGGGTTGATGCCCAGCAAATGGCCAGCGATGGCAGTGGCGTATTCCCAGCGGAAGAACTCGCCCGCCAGCCCGTAAGCGTCCGGCAGGCGCAGCGTCACGCATGGGTGGCCGGCGGCCTGGAACGCCGCGCAGGCGGCGTCCAAACCGGCGCTGCCGGGGTCACCATCCACGCGCAGGTAGATGAACAGCCGGTCGGCGGCCGGGCGGTCGGCGGCGTCCACCACCGCGCCGACCACCGGCAGCAGCCCCTTGCCCTCTTTGCCGGTGCTCTCCGCGATGAGCTGCTCGATCCAGTTGCCGAAGGTGGCGATGGACGGCGAGCTGAGGATGACGACCTTGTCGCGCCCCTGCAACCCCAGCGCCCCCATGATGGCGCCCAGCCACAGGCCGGGGTGGCGCTGCGCCGGGATCAACCGGCCGCAGGCGGTCATCATGCGCTTGGCTTCCGCCCAGATGCGCTCCAGGTCGAGGCCCATCAGCGCCGCCGGCACCAGGCCGAAGTAACTGAGGGCGCTGTAACGCCCGCCGATGTCCGCCGGGTTCAGGAAGATGTCGCGGAAGCGGCGCTCCCGCGCCAGCTTCTCCAGCACAGTGTTCGGGTCGGTGATGGCGATGAACTGGTCGCCGTTGCGCCCGGCGCGCTCGTAGAAGTAGTTGAAGAAAGCGGAGGTCTCAATCGTGCCGCCGGACTTGCTGGCGACGATGAACAGGGTGCGCTTGAGGTCGACCGCCTGCTCCACCGCCTTCACCCGCGCCGGGTCGGTGCTGTCCAGCATGAGAAAAGCCGGGAAGCCCGGCTGCTGGCCGAACGTCTGGTACAGCACTTCCGGGGCCAGGCTGCTGCCGCCCATGCCCAGCAGCACCACATGGGTGAACGCGCCGCCGCGCACGCTGCGCTGCAGGTTCTTCAGGCGCTCCAGATCGATCGTGTGGAGGGTATCCAGCCAGCCCAGCCGGTTCTTGATCTTGGCGATGGCGGCCGGGTCATCCCTCCACAGGCTGCCGTCATGATCCCACAGGCGGGGGTTGGCCCGCGCCGCCTCCAGGCCGGCCAGCGCCGACCGGGCAGCCTGCTCATAAGCCCCCAACGCCAACTGCTGCCGCGCGAACACGCCGGTGAGCAGCACGTCGCGCTTGGCGCTCACCTGCGCCAGCAGGTTCTCGAACGACTCGACGAAGGCCGCTACGCCGTCCACCTGAAGCTGGCGCGTGACCTGGTCAAAATCAATCCCCACCTCGGCCAGCCGGTCGAGCACATCCTCGGCGGCGTCCAACCCCTCGGCCAGCGTGTCCGCGACCGTGCCGTGATCCTTGAAGGCCTGGAGCGTGGCCGGCGGCACGGTGTTGACCGTATCCCGGCCGATGAGCGCATCCACGTACAGCGTATCGGGATAGGCCGGGTTCTTGACGCCGGTGGAAGCCCACAGCGGGCGCTGCACCCGCGCCCCCGCTTGGCGCAGTCGGGCGAAGCTGTCCCCGTAGAATAGATCGAGGAAGCGCTTGTAGGCCACTTTGGCGTTGGCGATGGCCGCCTTGCCGCGCAGTTCGCGGGCGGCGGCGGCGCGCGCCGGGTCGCCGGTTTCGGCGGCGCGGATGATGTCGTCCAGCAGCCGATCGACCAGGGCGTCAATCCGGCTGACGAAGAAGCTGGCCACCGAGGCGATGCGGCGGACGTCCTGGCCGGCGGCCAGCCGCCGCTCCAGGCCGCGCATGTAGGCGCGGGCGACTTCTTCGTAGTTGGCGACGGCGAAGATCAGCGTCACGTTGACGTTCACGCCGGCGGCGATGACTTCCTCGATCGCCGGGATGCCAGCGGGCGTGGCCGGGATTTTGATCATCAGGTTGGGGCGGTTGATGGTCTGGAACAGCCGCTTGGCCTCGGCGATCGTCGTCTGCGTGTCGTTGGCGATCAACGGCGACACCTCCAAGCTGACGTAGCCATCCAGGCCGTCGGTGCGCTCGTACACCGGCTGCAGCCGGTCCAGCGCCTGGTGGATATCGGCGATCGCCAACTGCTCGTAGATGGCGTAGGCGTCCAGCTCCAGGAGCTGGGTGATGGCCGCGTCATAGTCGGCGCTGTCGCCGATCGCCTTCTGGAAGATGGTGGGGTTGGACGTGACGCCGACGACGCCGTACTCATCGATATAGCGCTGGAGTTCGCCGCTCTCCAGCGCGCGGCGGCTGATGAAATCCAGCCAGATGCTCTGGCCGTGCTGCTGCACCTCAACCGGTGGATTGCTGGTCATTACGAGTCTCCCCTGTGCAGTTGTCTCTGGCAATATCGCGGCCTATCCTGACTGGCAGGCCGCCGGAGCAAAAGACGATGGCTGATGACCTGCCGCTTGCGACGCGAGGCGTTCGGTCAAAACGCGATGCGGCGGCTCCGACCGAACCGGGCAGTCATCTGCGCGCCATTCACCAGTATACACGGAATCGAGGGGGTATTGGCAGAGCTGGCGACGACCAGCGGCGCGTTCACTCGCCCTGGTGCTCAGCCTGCTTGGGTGGACAAGGCACACTGCCATACGAGCAGAAAACGCAGCAGTCGCCAGCCGCCGGCCGCAGCACTGTCTGACACTGCTCACACTGGTATAAAAACTGGCAGCTATCGGTCGGCATCGTCTCAGCTTTGCGGTGGCCACACTGGGGGCAGGTCAAGACAGACTGCAAGATGATCGTCATAGGAGAAGCCTCACCTGTTCGACTCGCCAAATCATATCTACCCATATAGTCGATGCTCAATCCCCAGATATTACGGGGCAGCCGCCAGCATGCTGGCGCTGCTGGCTTCCTCACACTCACACCCCCGTCTCTGCGCGCTTGTCCTGAAACTACGCCAGCGCCAAAACCGGCGGCGGCGCGCAAGCGTAGGGAAGCCGTAGGGCATTAGTAGAGATTATTAATCTCTGATTAATTGTTATAACATGATTTTCACATTTTTAACCGCTAGGCTGAAAGAGGGTGTGGCGGTCTTGTCCACAGGATATAGAAGTACCAGCGTAAGTGAGGAGATCGAAAATGACGCGTAAACTGACCAAGTTCGTCCTGACGGGGATGCTGCTGGCGCTGCTGATCGGCCTGCTGCCCGCCGCCAGCGCTCAGGCACCCAACCTGTCCCGCATCCGCATCGCGCACCTGTCGACCGACGCCCCGGCTGTGGACATCTACGTGAACGGCGCCGCCAGCGGCATTCAGACGCTCGCTTTCGGGGACATCTCCGGCTGGGTTGAGCTGCCGGCCGGCACTTACCGCGTGGCCGTCGTCCCGGCGGGCGCGCCCATTGACCAGGCTGCCATCGGCCCGGTGAGCCTGAACCTGCCCGCCAACGGCTGGACGACCGTGGCCGCCATCGGCTCGCTCGCCAGCGGCTCGCTGCGCCCGGCCGTCTACCGCGAGGATGTCAGCCGTCTGGCCGCCGACCAGGCCCGTGTGACCGTGTTCCACGGCATCGAGGACGCCCCGGCAGTGGACGTGATGCTGGCCGACGGCACCAAGCTGGTCCGCAATCTGGCGTTCGGCCAGGGCCGCACCATCACCGTCCCGGCCGGCACGTATGACCTGCAGGTCGTCCCGGCTGGCACTGCGTCGCCCGTCGTCATCAACTTGGCTGGCACGACGCTGGACGCCCAGAAGTTCTACTTCGTGGCCGCTTCCAACCGTCTGGCCGCCCCGCAGGTCGCCCTGTCGGTCGTGTCGCTGAGCCAGATCAGCCCGCTGATCGACAAGTTCGCCAGCACCCGCAGCATCGCCGAGATCGCGGCGAGCGATGGGCGCTTCAGCACGCTGGTGACGGCGCTCCAGGCGGCTGACCTAGTGGACGTCCTGGCCGGCCCCGGCAGCTTCACCGTGTTCGCCCCGACCAACGCGGCCTTCGCCAAGCTGCCCGCCGGCACGCTGCAGGCCGTCCTGGCCGACAAGAACCTGCTGACGACCATCCTCAAGTATCATGTGCTGGGCGGCAAGGCGCTGGCCTCGGATGTGGTTGGGCTGACCTCGTTCAACCCGCTGGATGGCGGCAGCGTCCGGGTTGAGGTGCGCGACGGCAAGGTATTCCTGAACGACAGCGTTCAAATCATCCTGACGGATATCCAGGCCAACAACGGCGTCATCCACGTGATTGACGGCGTGCTAGTGCCGTAATTCGTCGCTCACCATCCATCACGAACGCACAGAGGCCGGATATCGCTCCGGCCTCTTGTGTTCGATCAGGATCTGCTAAGGCAGGGGCTGGCCTGCGCGCCAGCCCGGCGGGCGAGGACACAGCCTCGCCCCGACGGCTGTCCGTGTGCCCGCCCGCGCCTTCCGCCGTTTTTACTGCTGCTGTTTGCGCAGGTACTCCAGCAGCGCCTCGGTCTGCTGCGGGTATTCTGGCGGCAGCGGGTTGCCGGAGACGCTTAGGGTGCGCAGGTTCTGGAGGCTGCCCAGCGTCGGCGGCAGCGCCGTCAGTTGGTTGTCAGTTAGGTCGAGCAGCCGCAGGTTGGTCAACTGCCCGATCTCCGGCGGCAGCGCCACCAGTTGATTGCCGATCAGACTCAGCCTGCGCAGGTTAGTCAACTGCCCGATCTCCGGCGGCAGCAACATCAGTTGGTTATACGCCAGTTTCAACGCTTCAAGCTTGACCAGTCCGCCAATCTCCGCCGGCAGCATGGTCAAATCGTTGAACGCGAGTTCCAGCGCCCGCAAACTGGTCAACGCCCCAATTTCGGGCGGCAGCGCGATGAGATCATTGCTGCTCAGATCGAGCGTCTCCAGCGCCGTGAGCTGGCCGATCTCTGCCGGCAGGGCATCGAGATATTTGCCGAGACTATTGCCGCTCAGATCGAGCGTCTCCAGCGCTGTGAGCCGGCCGATCGCTGCCGGCAGCGCCTCAAGTTTGTTGCCTCTTAGGTTCAGCGTCTGCAAGGCGGCAAGCTGCCCGATCGCCGCCGGCAGGGTGGTGAGATCGTTGCTTGACAGATCGAGCGTCTGCAGATTGGTCAACTGGCCGATCGCCGCCGGTAAGGCCGCGAGCCGGTTTCCCAACAGCGTGAGTGTTTGCAGGTTGGTCAGTTCCCCGATTTCCGGCGGCAGCGCCTTCAGCCGATTGTTCGACAGTTCCAGCGTCTGCAAGGCGGTGAGCTGGCCGATCTCCGGCGGCAGCAGCTCAAGCCGGTTCGTTTTCAGATCGAGCGTTTGCAGGCTGGTCAACTGGCCGACCGCTGCCGGCAAGCTCGTGAGCTGGTTTCCCAACAGCGTGAGCGTTTGCAGGTTGGTCAGTTGACCGATCTCCGGCGGCAAGCTGGTCAGTTGGTTGATGGAGACATCCAGTTCCTGTAGATTGGTCAGTTGACCGATCTCCGACGGCAAAGCTGTCAGTTTGTTATTCACGAGGTTGAGCGTTCGCAGGTTGGTCAGTTCCCCGATCTCCGGCGGCAAGCTGCTCAAACCCAGACGCGACAGATCGAGCGTGATCGCTCCGCTGGCCGCTGCCGCTTGGATTCGACCTAGCGCCACCGCTTCTGGCGTCCGAGTTTGCCGAGTTTGAGCGCTCACCGCGCCCACTGCCAGCAGGGTGACCGCGAAGATCAAGACACAACATACGATGGCACGACGCATTAGACGATATCCTCCATGATTGACGGCCAGAAGCTGCATCGTCGTGATCGCGCTCCCAGCCGTTCGAGCGTGATGATGCTGCAACTTGCTGACGAAGCCCGACGCTTTCATCCTATCGCGTTGGACACTACGCCGGGTAGTGATGTTGCTCACATCGCCCCCATGATATTATACAGTGTACGCGCCGGCGGCGGTATGATTTGGGAAAAATTGGCTATGCGGCGAAACGTTCGATGATCCGAATCGAGCTGGTGCTTCTAGTGATCGCCCTGTTCCTGAGCCTGAGCATCCTGGCCAGCAAGGTGGCGGCGCGGGCGGGCATCCCGGCGCTGCTGCTGTTCCTGCTGCTGGGGATGCTGGCCGGCTCCGACGGGCCGGGCGGCATCTACTTCGACAGCCCGTGGCTGGCACAGTCGGTGGGAGTAGTGGCGCTGGCGTTCATCCTGTTTTCCGGCGGGCTGGACACGCATTGGCCGGACATTCGCCCGGCGCTGTGGTCTGGCCTGGCGCTGTCCACGGTCGGCGTGACGCTCACGGCGCTGGCGGTGGGCTGGTTCGCCGCGACTTTCCTGGGCTTCTCATGGCTGGAAGGCATCCTGCTGGGCGCGATCATCTCCTCGACCGACGCCGCGGCGGTGTTTGCGCTGCTGCGCGGGCAGGCGGTGAATTTGCGGGGGCGGTTGAAACCGCTGCTGGAGCTGGAGTCCGGCAGCAACGACCCGGTGGCCGTCTTCCTGACGCTAGGCATGATCCAGCTCATCTTAGACCCGGCGCTGTCCGTCACGGCGCTGATCCCCTTATTCGTCGTGCAGATGGGCATCGGCGCGGCGGTAGGGTACACCGTTGGCCGCCTGCTAGTGATCAGTCTGAACCGGCTGCGGCTGGAGTATGACGGGCTGTACCCGGTCGTGACCACCGCCGGCGTGCTGCTGACGTATGGCGTGGCGGCGGGGCTGGGCGGCAACGGCTTCCTGGCGGTCTACTTGGCCGGGCTGGTGATGGCCCAGCAGGATTTCATCCACCGGCGCAGCTTGACGCAGTTTCATGACGGCCTGGCCTGGCTGATGCAGATCGCCATGTTCGTCACGCTGGGGCTGCAGGTGTACCCGTCGCGGCTGCCGTCGGTGGTCGAGGCTGGGCTGCTGACGGCGCTGTTCCTCATCCTGGCGGCGCGGCCGCTGGCGGTGCTGGCGACGCTGGCTTTGGCCCGCTTCACCCTGCGCGAGAAGCTGTTCATCGCTTGGGTAGGGCTGCGCGGCGCTGCCCCGATCGTGCTGGCCACTTTCCCGCTGCTGGCGGGCGTGACCAAAGCCGACCTCATCTTTCACCTGGTATTCTTCATCGTGCTGACGTCGGTGCTGCTGCAGGGCACGCTGATCGTGCCGGCGGCTCGGCTGCTGCGGGTCTACAGCCAGGAACGGCCGCACCTGTCGCCGCTGGCGTTCGTCATGCAGGATGGCATGATCGCCAACAACCTGTGCGAGATCACCGTCGCGCCGGGGTCGCCGGTCATCGGCAAACAGATCCTCGACCTCAACCTGCCGTCTGGCGTGCTGATCGTGCTGATCGGCCGGCAGGGCGATCTGATCGTGCCCAGCGGCGGCACGGTGCTGCAGGCCGAAGACGTGCTGCTGGTGCTGGCGACCGAGGACATGCAGCAGCAGGTGCGCCAGATATGCCAGGCGCAGATCGAACCGAACGCACCTGGCTGAGGCGCGTCCTCGCTCAGTTGATCATCCGAATCTGTACTATACTGAAACCTGTGGTTGCAGCGTCGAGGCGGCGCGGCGGCTGCCGCCTGCAAGCTGTATGTCATGACTGAAGAAGGCTCGAACGGTTTAGTGTAGAAAACTCGAAAGGAGCGTTTGAACTATGAATCTACAGTCGCTGCAGCTTGGGCAGGCGCTGCGCCTCTTGCGTCTGACAGCGCCGCTGCTGCTCATCCGCCTGGGAGCCAACATCCTGTTCTGGCTGGTGGCCATCATCTACCTCGTGGTCGTGGGCGGCCTGGCGTTTTTAGTCGGCAACGCCGTGCCGCTGCTGGGGGTGATCCTGTTCATCGTGGCTATCGGCGGGCTGGGCGGGCTGTATCACCTGGCTTATCGCTATGTGTTCTACATGATCAAAGCGGCGCATATCGCCCTCATCAGCGACGCGCTGACCGACAAACCGCTGCCGGCGGGGACAGGCCAGCTCGACTACGGCCGGCGGCGGGTGCAGGAACGATTCACCGAGATGAATGTGATGTTCGTGATCGACGAGCTGGTGACGGGCGTGCTGCGGGCGTTCACCGGCACGGTGTACCGGCTCACCGCCTGGATACCGGGCGACACGGTGCGCACGCTGGTGAACATCATCAACCGCATCATCATGCTGTCGCTGAGCTATATCGATGAGGCGGTGCTGGCGCGCGGCTTCTATACCCGCAGCGAGTCGCCGTTCGCCAACGCCCGCGACGGCGTGGTGCTGTACGCCATGGCCTGGAAACCGATCCTGACCAACGCCATCGCACTGATGATCCTCAGCTACATCCCGTTCATCCTGGCGGTGCTCATCTTCTCCGCGCCAGTCGGCTTCCTGCTGGCCGCCATCAACGCGGAGCTCGCCGGCTGGTCTATCATCGCCATCATCGCGCTCGCCTGGCTGCTCAAAGTGGCCGTCGGCGACTCATTCGCCATGGCCGCCATCATCGCTACGTACCACCGCGAGACCGCTGGGCTGACGCCCAACCCGGAGATGGTCGCCCGCCTCGACCAGATCAGCCAGCAGTTCAGCGATCTGCGGCGGCGCGCTCAAGAGGATCTGGCGCGCCTGACGCGGCGACCGGAGCCGCCGCCAGCGCCAGCCGCCGAATGAGCGGACGCGCCGTCATCCCAACCGACAGGCGTCCATCACCGCCGGGGCCAGCCGCCGGCCGTCGAGCGTGAGCACGGTCAGGAAGCCGGCGGCGACCGTCAGCCGGTCGGCGGCGTCGGCTTGCAGCAGACGAGCGCCGGGGCTGGCGCGTTCAGCGCCACCGGCGTAAAGCTGAAGCTGCGCCGCTAGGTCGCCGGTCGCCGCGTCGAAAACGTTGAGCATCCCGTCGGCATCCAGGCCGTAGAGCAGGCAGCCGCCCCCGGTCGCCAGCAGCGGCGGCAGCAGGCCGGGGGCTCCGGGGTAGGCGCTGCGCCAGCGCAGTTGACCTTCAGCCCCGACCGCCAGCAGCGTTGACTCGGCGTCGCCCAGATACAGGTAGCCGCCGCCCAGGAAGTCGCCGGCCAGCGCCGCCGATCGGCCGGCTGGCCGGCCGGTCGGGGCCAGCGCCGACAGCCGGCCGTCCGCATACTGCCACAACTGGCCGCCCGCCAGCAGCAGCCAGCCGCTGCCTGACGGCGCGGCCAGCGGCGGCGTCTCCAGCCGTTCGTCGGCGATCGTTTGCCCATCCGCCGCGACCAGCCGCCAGCGGCCGCCGTCCCCGGCGCGGCTGGATACCGCGACTTGGTCGCCATGGCCGGCGAACTGTGTCACACGGTCTTCAGTCCCCGGCAGCGACCACAGCAGCGCCCCGGCGGCGTCGTAGGCGGCCAGCCCGCCATCGGGCATCAGGAAGACCAGGGTTTCGCCCAGCGCCAGGAACGGCGCGTCCGCGCTTTTGACCGTCCACAGGGCGGCATAGCGCCCGCCCTGCAGCACGATGACCTGGCCGGTGCGCGTGTGGGCGACGACCCGATCGCCGGGCAGCGCCGCTAGCCCGATCACCATGCCGTCGGTCTGGACGCGCCACAGCGTCTGCCGGGGCGGCAGGACGCCCTCCAGCAGGTCGCCGGCGGCGATGACCACCAGCCCGCTGTCAAGCCTGACGGGCGGCAGCGCCGGGATGAGTTCAAACGTGGCGAAGCTGACGAAGGCGGGCGTCAGCCGCGCCCGCCACAGCGCGGTGAAGTCCAGCGGGTTGTACCAGCCCTCAGCCAGCGGATTGCCGGTCACATAGCCTGGCCCGCCGTCGTTGGGCAGGAAGTCGCGGATTTCATAGTGCAGGTGCGGCCGCCCGCGCGACGGCCAGCCGATGGCTCCCAGCACGTCGCCGCGCTCCACGCACCGGCCCACCGTGGGGAAGCGAATAGTATCGGTCTGCTCCATGTGCCCGTACAGGCTGTAGGCGATGCTGCCGTCGGGGAAAGTGTGCTCGACGATGACCACGCCCTTCTCGGTGTCCCAACCCTCGATGTCGGCGTAGGTCACGCGGCCGCGGGCGGCAGCGCGCACCGGGTCGCCCCAGCGGTCGAAGCCGATGTCAATGCCGGTATGGTTGCCGCCGAAACGGGCGCGGTACAGGGCGAAGTCGTCATACCCTTTCACCAGCCCATCAATCGGGTAGTCGATCGCGTCCACTACGCCGCACGGCGCGGAGACCGATTGAGCGCCCACGGGAGCGACCAGCAGCAGCAGGAGCACCAGGATCAACATAGGCATCACACAGCCCCATTCAATCCAGCGAACACTGCCGACGATTATACGGCTGTCTCGCCATCGGGACAGGCGCGATCGCTCAGCGCGGGCGCATCCGGTCGGGGCGGCCGAGCGGGCGGCGCTGCACCCAGAAGCTGCCCTGCTGCTGGCAGATGTCGCCGTACCGGTCGCTGCGCACGCTCAGCGTCCAGACGTAGCGACCAGGATCGCCCAGCCTGGCCACCGCATACTGCCAGCCGACCAGCCGGCCGCCGGGCAGTTCGACGCCGCGGCCGCCGCCGGTCTGCCGGTGTGTCGCCGCAAAGCGCAGCCGAGCATCTGCCGCCGGCAGATAGGCCAGCAGCGTCAGCCGGGCGTCCGAGGCGTAGATCGCGCCATCGCGCAGGTTGGTGACCAGCCACAGACTGGCACACAGGCGGGCGGCGCTGAGCGTCGGCGTGAGCGTGGGCGCGGGCGAAGGTGTGGCCGTGGCCGTAGGCGGGGCGGCGGTGGCCGTGTGGGTGGGCGTCCAGGTGGGCGGCAGCGTCGGCCTGATCAGCGGCGTGGAGGTGGCGGCGGGGCGCGCCGGCGGCAGCCCGCCCCCCGGCGGCGCACACGCGGCCAGCAGGGCGGCCGCGGCGAGGACGGCCAGACGCGCCGGCGTCAAGCGCGCTCGCCCAACCGCCGTTCAGTGCCCGCCAGCAGGCGCTGGATGTTCTCGCGGAAGCGGTACAGCATCATGGCGGTCACCAGCAGGGTGTAGATGGTGTATTCGTAGGGCAGCTTGCTCTGGCTGATGAGCACCAGCATCCACAGCCCGGACAGGCTGAACATCCCCAGCACGGCCAGCGACACGTAGCGCGTGGCGGCGATGATGAAACCGCCCAGCACTGTCATGCCGACCACGACTTGCAGCGGCGCGATGACCAGCATCGTCCCGAACCAGGTGGCGGCGCCCTTGCCGCCGCGCAGCGTGCCGGTGACCAGCGCGGCAAACACCGACCAGTTGTGCCCGATGACGGCGGATGTGGCCGCGATGACCGTCGCCAGGGTCGCGTCGGCCGGCATGAGCAGCGTGGCCAGCAGGATCGCCAGGATGCCTTTCAAACTGTCGCACAACCACACCAGCAGCCCCCAGCCCAGCCCCAGCGCCCGGATGACGTTGGTCGCGCCCATGTTGCCGCTGCCCACCTCGAAAATGTTCACGCCGCGCAGGCGGGCCACCAGGTAGGCGGTAGGGATGGACCCCAGCAGGTAGCTGGGGATGATGATGGCCAGGGCGGAGAAGATGGAGTCGGGTGTCATGATGCTCACTCTGCGTCAGTCGAACTGGTACGCCGTTTTTAACATAGCATAAAATCATGAGCGGCATTTTAAACAACACTTAATGCCGCCAAAAGTCGCGTCGAGCCGGCTGACTTGTTATGCTACAATCGGGCGCATGAAAACGCTAGTTCGCATCGGTCTGATCGGTTGGCTGACGCTGGCGGCCCTCGGCGCGGCGCGCGCCCAGGGCGAGGCCGGCGACTTGTTGGGACGCATCAACAATCTGCGGGCGTCGCTCGGCCTGCCCGGCTATACCCTGAGCGGCACGCTGTCGGCGGCGGCGCAGAGCCAGGCGCAGTGGATCGTCGAGACCGGCGTGGTCTCGCATACTCGTCCGGACGGCTCGACGCCCCGCCTGCGCGCCCAGGCGGCCGGCTACCCGACCACCGAAGTCAGCGAGAACATCTACGCCGGCACCAACGCCACCATCGGCGATGCCTGGAATTTCTGGATCAATTCGCGCATCCATTACGCCGGCCTGACCAACGCCCGCTACAAGGAAGTGGGCATCGGCGTGGCGCGCAGCGCCTGGGGCACCGCCTACGTGCTGGTATTCGGCAACCCCGGCGGGCCGGCTTACGTGCCGCCGGCGGCCAGCGCGGGCGGGAGCCGGGGCGGCGGCGCCCGGTCTCAGCCGTCCTATGTGGTCGGCCTGGACGCGCACGGGAACATCATGCACGAAATCCAGCCGGGCGATACCGCCGGCGACATCGCGCTCATCTACGGCTACACCTGGGCAGACATCCCGGCGATGCTGGCGCTCAACGACTTGACCTGGGACGATATCCGCCAGTTGGAAATCGGCTCTATTTTCCTGGTGCCGCCCAAGGACGGCACCTACACGCCTACGCCAGGCGGCGAACCGCCCACGGCGACCGCCGCGCCGACGTCAGCCGCGACGCCGACCGCGCCCCCGCCCACGCCGACCGCGCCCCCCAGCCCGACGCCGCCCGCCGTCGTTACTGCGGCGGCCGTGCCCCAGGCGGTGGCGCTCCTGATCGCCAGCCCGCCCGCGTCGCCTAGCCCGACGCCAGTCGTCGTCGCGGCGGCGGGGACGCCGGCCCGATCCACCGCCCCGACCGCCGGCGTCATCATCCCCGATGACCGGCCCACGCCCTGGCTGCTGGTCGGGTTGGGGGTTCAAGTGCTGGTGCTGGCGGCGGCCGGGCTGGAGTGGCTGCGGCGGGCGCGGCGGCGCTGAACCGACGCAGACCACCGACGACGATGCAGACGCATGAGGTGACCCTATGAGAATCGAACGATATCTGCGCGCCCTGGTGATCGCGGCGCGCATGACCCTGCGCGGCGAACAGCCGCCCCCGCGGCCGCACGCCGATCTGCTCGACTGGTCGCAGCAGGTCAGCCGGCTGGTGGACGCAGTCTACGCCGCCGCCGAGGTCAGCCGGTTGGGCTATGTCGAACGTCAAAACCTGAAACTGCGGCTGGACGGACGGCTGCTGAGCCTAGAGACAGCGCTGGCGACCATCCAGCACCATGCCCGCCGCGAGTACCCAACGCTGCTGCGAAGCGGCGCCCCGTTCAACCGCGCCGGCGTCCACGCCGCTAATTTCAACCACCGCTACTGGGTGAAGCAGTTCCAGGCGCTGCCCGAACTGCAAGCCGCGCCGGCGCTGCGGACTGCGCTAGAGCGGCTGAGCGCCCACCTCGACGCCATCCCGCCGCTGGAACCCGCCGGCAGCCGCGTCAGTGTCAATGAATCTTGACTTGACGCAGAATCAATACAGTGATAAGTTGATCGTAGGGATTTATTTATCCTTGCCGTCCTTCATCTCCGGAGGGTATTATCATGTTATACCAACCACGCGAGGAGGGCCAGGGGCTGGTGGAGTATGCGCTGATCTTGATGATGGTGGCGCTGGTCGTCATCGTCATTCTGATGCTGCTCGGCCCGCAGATTGGCAATACCTTCTCCAACGTCGTCCGGTTGATCTGACCGGAAGGACGAAGATGAGGGCGGCTGAGGTCGCCCTCATTTTTTAATTTAGTCCCTGAACACAGCCCCGCCCTCGCCGTCCCGCCGATAGGTGCGCCGCCGGCGCGCCCACAGTGATGATGTCGCCTCGTCATAACAGGTTTTCGCAAGGTGGCTGGGATACACTCATACACAGTCTTTCGCGCTGCCAGGACAACCGCCCATGAACGCCAATGACGACGCCATCGCCCGCTTTCACAAGACGCTGCGCATCGCCTTGCGCAGCGACGCCCTGCTGGTCGTGCTAGATACGCTCATCAAACTGGCAGAGCTGCTGATCCGCCAGAATGAAAAGGAACGCGCCGTCGAAATCTTGATCTTCGTCATGCAGTACCCACTGCGCCCAACCTCACGCGGGCGGGCGGAGGCGCTGCTGCTGGAGCTGGAAGCCGAGCTGTGCCCGCGCGTGCTGGCGGACGCGCGCGCCCTGGCGGAGATGCTCACGCTCGACGAGCTGGCGGCCGCGATCGCCGGCGCTGATGAGGATGAGTAGGCAGCAGCCCCGCGCTCAGGGTCGTCACGGCGGGCGTTTTTTGCTATGCTTGCGGGCGGTTCACCTGAATGGAAAGGATACCTCATGCCCCCCCAGCGCTACACCAGTCCGCCGCCGATGCAGATTGACCCCAAAAAGCAGTACATCGCGCGTTTCAAGACCAGCCGCGGCCAGTTCGAAGTGCAGCTTTTCGCCCAGGAAGCGCCCATCACCGTCAATAATTTCGTCTTTCTGGCGCGGGAAGGCTTCTACGACGGCCTGAATTTTCACCGCGTCATCAAGAACCCGCCGTTCATGATCCAGGGCGGCTGCCCTGAAGGCTCCGGGCGCGGCGGCCCCGGCTACAAGTGGGCTGACGAGCCGTCAGCGCTGAAGTTGAAACATGACGGCCCCGGCATCCTGAGCATGGCCAACGCCGGCCCCAACACCAACGGCTCGCAGTTCTTCATCACCCACGTCGCCACCCCCTGGCTGGACGGCAAACATGCGGTGTTCGGCCGGGTCATCGGCGATGGCCAGACGGTGGTGAACGCCATCGAGCAGGGCGATAACATCCTGTCGGTGACGATCATCGAGAGCTGACGCTCGTTTGGGGCGCGGCTGGCGACGGCCGCGCCCGCCATCAAGACTGACTGTCCAGAAGGATCAAAGCGATGTCCGATCTGCTCATCCGCAGCGCGAACGTGCTCCAGGTCGCCGCTGATGCGTCGCAGGTGCTGGTGCTGCGCGACCACGACATCCTGATCGGCGGCGGGCGCATCGAGTCGGTGCAGCCGGCCGGCATGGCCGATCAGTCGCACTTTCGACAGGTGATCGACGCCGGCGGCCTGCTGGCCATGCCCGGCCTCATCAACACCCATGCCCATGTGCCGATGGTCATCTTTCGCGGTCTGGCCGAGGACGTGTCCATCGAAAAATGGTTCAACGATTACATGTGGCCGCTGGAGAGCAACCTCCAGCCGGAGGACGTCTACTGGGGCATGCTGCTGGGGCTGGCGGAGATGATCCGCGGCGGCGTCACCGCCGTGGCCGATCACTACTTCTACATGGACCGCGCCGCGCAGGCGGTGGACAAGGCCGGGACGCGGGCGCTGCTGGGCTGGGCGATCTTCGGCAGCGACGGCCTGGAGGCGGTCGAGAAGACGGCCGCCTTCGTCCGCGACTACCAGGGGGCCGCCGGCGGCCGCATCCGCACCTGGATGGCGCCCCACGCGCCTTACACCTGCGATGACGATTTCCTGCGCGCCTGCGTCCGCCAGGCGGAGGCGCTGGGCGTCGGCATTCACATCCACGTGTCGGAGACCATGGGCCAGACCGAGGCCAGCCTGACGAAGCGCGGGCTGACGCCGATCCAGGTGCTGGAGCAGACTGGCGTGCTCGAAGTGCCGACCATCCTGGCGCACGTCATCGGCGCGATGCCGGGCGATATGGCGGTGCTGGCGCGCAAACCGACGGGCATCGCCCACGCCCCTAAGACGTACCTCAAGCTGGCGATGGGGACGGCCCCGGTGCGCGCCTTCCTGGGGCACGGCATCCCGGTCGGCCTGGCGACCGACGGCGCGGTGAGCAACAACACGCTCGACATCTGGGAGTCGCTGCGGCTGATGGCCATGACGCAGAAGCAGGAGGCCGGCTCGCCGGAAGTGATGACCATCCCGCAGGCGCTGTACCTGGCCACCCGCGAAAGCGCCAAAGTGTTCGGCCTGCCCGCCGACCTGGGCGCGCTGGAGCCGGGCGCGCTGGCTGACCTCATCCTGGTGGATTTGCGCGGCGTGCATCACCAGCCGCTGCACAGCGTCAGCGCCAGCCTGGTGTACAACACGGCGGCCAGCGACGTGCGCACCGTCATCTGCGACGGGCAGGTACTGATGCGCGATCGCCAACTGCTGACGCTCGACGAAGCCGAGATTGTGGCGCAGGTGAAAACCAGTATGGAACGGCTGGCGCAGCGCCAGCCCGACCGGCGCATCCAGGTGTACAACCCGTAGGCGCGGCGGCCGTCCTGTCCGCCGCGCGCCCGCCGGCTGCCCGTCGCAAGTGTTGACGGATGTCATCACCAGGTGGTGACATTCAAACCCGCCAGACCAGGTATAATCTATCTTAAGAATTTCATTCCGCGTGTCGTTTCACCTTGTCTGATGACAAAGGATGTTTTCGCATGCCACATCTAGACCTGCCTGTGATCGGCGATGAGACCCGAACCGCCTATCACCAACTGCTGGACTCGATCTTTCACCCCAAAAACGTCGCCGTGATCGGCGCCACCGAGACGCCGGGCACAGTTGGCCGCACCATCATGTGGAACCTGATCTCCAGCCCGTTCGGCGGGGCTGTGTTCCCGGTGAACCCGAAGCGTCCCAGCGTGCTGGGCATCAAAGCCTACCCGGACATCCAGTCCGTGCCAGACCCGGTTGACTTGGCGGTGATCGTCACGCCAGCCCGGAGCGTGCCCGGCCTGATCAAAGACTGCGTCGAGCTGGGCATCAAAGGCGCGATCATCATCTCGGCAGGCTTCAAGGAAATCGGGCCGGAAGGGGCGGAACTGGAACGCCAGATCATGGAGATCGCCCGCGGCAAGATGCGCATCATCGGCCCGAACTGCCTGGGCGTGATGATGCCGCGCGGCGGGATCAACGCCACTTTTGCCGCCGCCATGGCCTACCCCGGCAACGTCGGCTTCATCAGCCAGAGCGGCGCGCTGTGCACGTCGGTGCTGGATTGGAGCTTCACCGAAAACGTCGGCTTCAGCGCTTTCATCTCCATCGGCTCAATGCTGGACGTCAACTGGGGCGACCTGATCTACTACCTGGGCGACGACCCGGAGACGCACAGCATCGTCCTCTACATGGAGTCGATCGGCGATGCGCGGTCATTCCTGTCCGCCGCCCGCGAAGTGGCGCTGACCAAGCCGATCATCGTCATCAAGGCCGGCCGCACTGAGGCCGCCGCCCAGGCCGCCGCCTCGCACACCGGGGCGCTCACCGGCAGCGATGAAGTGCTGGAGGCCGCCTTCCGCCGTGTAGGCGTGCTGCGGGTGAACCATATCTCGGACATCTTCCACACAGTCGAGGTGCTGGCCAAGCAGCCGCGCCCGGCGGGCAAACGCCTCACCATCCTCACCAACGCCGGCGGCCCCGGCGTGCTGGCCACTGATGCGCTCATCAGCGACGGCGGCGAACTGGCCGAGATCTCGCCGGAGACGATGCAGCGCCTGAACGAATTCCTGCCCGGCCCATGGAGCCACGGCAACCCGATTGATATCCTGGGAGACGCCAGCCCAGAGCGCTACGCCAAAGCGCTGGAGATTGCCGCGCAGGACCCGAACAGCGACGGCCTGCTCGTGATCCTGACGCCTCAAGCCATGACCGATCCCACCGCCACCGCCGAGGCGCTGAAAGGCTGCACCGCCGGCCTGTCGAAGCCGGTGCTGGCGAGCTGGATGGGCGGGAAAGACGTGGCCGAAGGCGAGCGCATCCTCAACCAGGCTAAGATCCCCACTTTCCCGTATCCAGATACCGCCACCCGGCTGTTCAACTACATGTGGCGGCTGACTTACAACCTGCGCGGCATCTATGAGACGCCGATGCTGCCCCCCGCCACGCCCGAACGCGACGCCGAACTGGCGCGGATCGAACGCCTGATCGCCGACGCGCGGGCGCAGGGGCGCGCGATCCTCACCGAGGCCGAGTCGAAGCAGGTGCTGGCGGCTTACGGCATCCCCACCGTGCCGATGCACATCGCGGCGACCGAGGACGAGGCGGCGCAGGCCGCCGAGGCGCTGGGGTTCCCGGTGGTGCTCAAGCTGCACTCTGAGACCATCACCCATAAGACCGACGTCGGCGGCGTGAAGCTGAACCTGCCCAACGCCGACGCGGTGCGCGCCGCCTTCCGCGCCATCCGGGCCTCGGTGACGGAGAAGGCCGGTGCTGAGCACTTCCTGGGCGTCTCCGTGCAGCCTATGATCAAGCTGGACGGCTACGAGCTGATCGTCGGCAGCAGCCCAGATCCTCAGTTTGGGCCGGTGCTGCTGTTCGGCATGGGCGGCGTGCTGGTCGAAGTGTTCAAGGACCGGGCACTGGCGCTGCCGCCGCTGAACACGACGCTGGCCCGGCGCATGATGGAACAGACCACGATCTACAAGGCGCTGCAAGGCGTGCGCGGGCGGCCGCCGGTCAACCTGGCTGAGCTGGAACAGTTGATGGTGCGCTTCAGCCAGTTGGTGGCCGAACAGCGGTGGATCAGAGAGATTGACATCAACCCGCTGCTGGCGTCGCACGAGCACATCTTGGCGCTGGACGCGCGGGTGGTGCTGTACGGCCCGGAAGTGCGCGAGGACCAGCTCCCGCGGCTGGCGATCCGCCCGTACCCGTCGCAGTACGCGCGGCCGTGGGTGTCGCGGACGGGCGCGCAGGTGATGATCCGGCCGATTCGCCCGGAGGATGAGCCGATGATGGCGCGCTTCCACGAACGGCTGTCCGAACGCACCGTCTACCTGCGCTACTTCTACCCGATGAAGCTCAGCCAGCGCATCGAACACGAGCGGCTGTCGCGCATCTGCTTCGTGGACTACGACCGCGAGATGGCGCTGGTGGCGGAGGTGAAAGACCCGGCCACCGGCGAGCCGTCCATCGTCGCTGCCGGCCGCCTGATCAAATTGTACGGCACGACCGACGCCGAGTTCACCATCCTGGTGGCGGACGAATACCAGCGCAGCGGCTACGGCACGGAGATGCTCAACCGACTGGTGCAGATCGGGCGCGATGAGGGCGTGCGGCGCATCTTCGGCACCATCTTGACCGATAACAGCGATATGCTGCGGGTGTGCGAACGGGTCGGCTTCAAGCTCCAGGGCGTCCCCAAAGACGGCATGATGCGGGTGATGCTCGAACTGTAGGCTCATTCAGACGGCGGGGGCGGCGCTGGTCTAGCCGTCCCCGCCGGTCGAAGAGACTGCAGACGACTCTTTCCCGGAAGGCGAGGGGCGCAGCAAGGTTCTTAAACCTCCCTCTCCATACGATTTTGCCGGGGCAGACCGACGCCTTTACCCGCGACATATGCACGCCCCGCTGGGCACGCCGATAGATGCGCCCCGCAGGGCATCTGCGCAGCGGCGGCGCTCAAAACGCCAGGGCGCCGGCGGAAAAGCTGGCGTTCAGCCCCGGCCGAGCAGCGCCACCAGCCAATCGAAGAACAAGAAGCGCAGGCTGAGCGCGATCAGGAAGAAACCGTAGAACTGCTTGACGCGGTACGACGGCAGCCCCAGCGCCAGCCGCGCCCCGCCCAGCGCGCCCACCGCCAGCCCGACTGCCACCACCACCGCCGCCGCCGGATCGAGATAACCTTCCCGGTAGTACGTGATGACTCCGCCCAGGCCGACGGGCAGCAGCAGCGCGGCTAATGACGTGCCGTTGGCCAGCTTCTGATCGAACTTCAGCAGCCCGACCAGCGCCGGCACGATGATCGCGCCGCCGCCGATGCCGAACATGCCGGCCAACACGCCCGCGCCCAGCCCTAACAGCAGCAGCCAGCCCCAGGCGGTCGTCACCTGCGTCTCCTCCGGCGGGCGCGGCGCTGGCTGATGAGAACGCCAGCGCACCCACAGCTTGCGCGGCTCGGCGAAGCGCCAGCCGATCCACAGCAAGAACGCGCCGTACAACCGCTGAAGGGTGCTCTGCGGCAGGCTCTGGGCGATCTCAGCGCCGACCAGGATGCCGCCCACCAAGCCGGCAGCGATCGGGGCGGCGATGCCAAACTTGACCTTGCCGGCGCGGTAGTACTCGATGACGGCGAAGATGCCCACCGGCATCAGCAGCGCGCCCAGCGATGTGCCGATGGCCGGCAGCAGCCCGAACCCCAAGATGACCAACAGCGGCACGATCACCACGCCGCCGCCGATGCCGAACATGCCCGACGCGACGCCGGCGATCAGCCCCACCAGCAGCAAGACCAACCATTGACCGGGCATGAGCTATCCCCCTTCCCGCGGTGATGCGAGGCGCAGGCGCTGATTGTCGCCCAGGAAGCGGCGGTTTTCAACTGCGCCAGAGTCCACTATAATGACGGCTATGCCACCATCGCCGGATACCCTACCCAACTATCATTTCTTGATCATCGCGCCCAACCTGGGTGCGGAATGGCTGTTCGACGCCGCCCGCCAGTACTGGGAACGCTTCCGGCCGATCGTCGCCAGCGACTTGGAACTGGTGCGGCTGCTGGCCCCCAACTATGCGGTGATCGTCACCGTGGTCGCCCGGCGCGACACCATCCCGCAGTGGGGCGTCGCCATGGCGCAGGTCGCGCCGCAGGCGCTGTTCGACCCTGTCGTTCAGGATCTGTTCGACGACATGAAAGCGATGCTCAACGCCCGCGCGCAGCTCAACCAGCCGTTCGGCGTGCCGCTGATCCCCTCGCCCCTGCCGCCGACGCCGATCAGCCCGACGCCGGGGCCGCTGATCATCGGCGGGCCGGCGCCCACCCGCGCCCCGGCCGGCTTCGTGACGGCCACGCCGCCCGCGCCGTTTGACCCGGCCGTCCCGCCGACGCCGCAGCAACCGCTCTATCCCACCCCCGGACCGATCACCGGCGGCGGGGATTGAAACCGTCATGCGTCTGGATGAATACCAGTGGTCGCGCAACCCGCGCGGCCTGCATGTGCGCCAAGTGCTGGTCACCCCGCTGGATTTCGCCCGCTGGACAGCGCCGCGCTTCGGTTGGGTGAAGCTGGTCGAAGCCCAGTACGAATACGTGGACGATGCCCAGACGTTCCTGTCGTTGGGCATCACGCCGGTGGTGCGCCACTACGTCGAACGGCCGGGCGCGTATCCGTTCACCCAGGACATCCGCGACCGCACGCTGGCCTACATCCGCGCTGGCGTGAAGTGGTTCGAGTTCTACAACGAGCCCAACCTGCCCATCGAGTGGCCGCCCGGCACCTGGATCGACTGGCGCAACTACGACGGCATCATCCGCCCGCTGATGGACAACTGGCTGGCTTGGGCTGAGTTCGTCGTCAGCCAGGGGGCGTACCCCGGCTTCCCGGCGCTGGCGGAGAGCGACGCCCCCGACTCGGCGGCGGTGCGCTGGATGGACGCCTTCTTGAACTATCTAGCGCGCGCGCATTACAACCGCTTCCGCAATCTGCTGGCCAACGGGCTGTACGTCGCCACCCACCCATACATCCTCAACCATTACTACCAGCAGATGCCGGGCGGCGGCCCGCTGAGCGCCCGCCCACCCGAAGCTCAGAACGCCCGCGAACCCGGCTGGCACTTTGAATACCCCTACGACCCGATCTGCCAGTTCCGCGACCCCGGCCGCACTGTGTTCGGCGGCACGCCGCTGACGCCCAACGGCGACCCGGTTGGACTGACAGCCATGGGGCGCATGTTCAACGAGCGCTGCCAGCAGATCTGGGGGACGCAGGCCGTGCCGGTGCTGGGCACGGAAGGCGGCATCTTCCCGTTCGACGACGCCGACGTGCCATTCTACCAGCAGGACAACCGCTACCCGCCCTACACCAGCTACAGCCAGGCCGAGGGCACGGTGGCCATGTTCGAGTGGATCGCCCGCCAAGCGCCGCCCTGGTTCTTCGGCGTGTGCCTGTGGAAAGAGGACGAATACTACAAGACCGGGCCGGTGCGCGCCATCGCCCGCCTGCAGGAGACGCCGCCGATCCTGTGCAGCGTACCGCCGCTGGACGTGTTCGGCGGCGGCCAGTACTTCGGCCCGATGACCGGGCCGGGGCCGCTGCAGGGCGAGCCGAGCTTCCATGCCATCGTGCTGGCGCCGGGGCTGGATACGCGCTGGTTCTTCGACACCGCCCGCGCCTACTGGAACCAGTTCCGGCCGATGGTGACCACCGCCTGGAATTTCATCGAGCACATCCCGCCCAGCCGCAGCCTGGCGGTGACCGTCATCGCCCCGCCCGATATGGCCGACGCGCTGCGCCAGTCCATCCAGCAGAAATACCCCAATGTCCTGTTCGATCTGATCCTGGCCGTGGACAGCCCCGGCCAGGTCGCCGACGTCCTGAACGCCCGCGTGCGCAGCAACCGCCGCTTTGGCTGAGGTCAGGTCAGCCCGCCGGAAGGAGGCCGCGTGAGACTCACCGAGTATCAGTGGTCGCGCAACCCGCGCGGCCTGCACAACGAGGGGGCTTATAAGCCCCTGCGCTACGAATACTACACGCCGATGCAGCTCGGCTGGCTGAAGCTGGTGTGCGGCGGCGGCGAATTCATTCCCGACTGCCCGCGCCTGCTGGCCAGCGGCATCACGCCGGTCATCCGCGTGTACCGCGCCGCGCCGGGCGCCGAGCCAGTCGACGAAGGCGTGCGCCAGCTCTGGGAACGCTACCGCGCCGCCGGGGCGCTGTGGTTCGAGTTCTACAACGAGCCGAACCTGCCCGACCCCGAATGGCCGGGCGAGCAGCGGGCGCGGGTGGACTACCGCAACATTGACGAGGTCATCCGCCCGCTGTGCGAAAACTGGCTGCACTTCGCCGAGATCATCATCGGGCTGAACGCCTATCCCGGCTTCCCGGCGCTGGCCGAGACCGACACGGCCGTGCTGTGGCTGGACGCGCTGCTGAGCTACCTGCGCGACAACCACCGCGAGCGCTTTCGCGCCATCGCCCAGCGCGGCCTGTGGGCGTCAGTGCATCCCTACACGCTCAACCACTTCTACCAAGAGATGCCCGGCCAGCCCAGCGTGCCGCGCCCGCCGGAGCTTCAGCGAGGCGACGAGGGCGGCTGGCACTTCGAGTACCCGTTCGACCCGATCGCCCAGGCAGTGCACCCTGGGCGGGATGTATTCCCGACGCCCGCGGCCCCCAACGGCGACCCCAACGGGCTGACGGCCATGGGCTACGCCTTCAATCAGCGGATGAAGCAGTGGTTCGATATTGACCCGCTGCCGGCGTTGGGCACGGAAGGCGGCATCTACCCGCTGCCTATCCACGAAGCACATCAGCCCGACCCGCATTACCCGCCCTACACCCGCACCAGCCACGGCGAGGCGACGGTAGGCATGTTCAACTGGATCGCTACGACCGGCCCGACCTGGTTGTTCGGCGTGTGTCTGTGGAAAGAGGATGAGTACTTCAACCACCAGCTTCCGGCGGTGGGGCGGATGACCCAGACGCCGCAGTTGGCCTACGGTGCTTACCCGCCGGGCGTGAACCTAGCTGGGCGCGGGCCGGGGCCGGTGCACGGCGAGCCGACGCATCACGCGGTCGTGCTGGGGCCAGGGCTGGACACGCGCTGGTTCTTCGACACCGCCCGCGCCTATTGGAACCTTTTCCGGCCGATCGTCACCACCCGCTGGGACTTCATCGAGCACATCCCCTACAGCCAGAGCCTGGCGGTGACGGCCATCACCCCGCCGGAAAGCGCCCACATCCTGACCGACCAGATTCAGCGGCGCTGGCCGAACGTGCTGTTCGACCTGGTGCTGGCCAACGGCGACTTGCAGTACGTCAGCGACCTGCTGGCCGCCCGCGTGCGCAGCAATCGGCGCTTCGGCTGAGGCGGGCTGTCAGCGGTCGCCGGACGGCGGCCACAGGCGGGCCATTATGTACGTATCCACGTACTGGCCGCCCCGAAATGCGTACTGCGCCAGCGTGCCCTCGATGGTGAAACCGCACTTCTGGTACAGCCGGATGGCCGGCTCGTTATCGGTATACACCTCCAGTTCCAGCCGCCGCAGGTTCAGCCAGTTGTCGGCCAGGTCAATGGCCGCGCGCATGAGCGCTGTGCCCACGCCCCTGCCCTGCCAGTCGTCGCGCACGGCCATGCCGACGACGCCGACATGACGCCGCCGCGGCGACTGGGGGAAGGTGTGCAAGCCGAGCTGGCCGACCACCTCCTGCCCAGCGCACGCGACCAGATGGAACAGGTCTTCCGGCGGCTCGGCCAGGCGCTTGCGCCACATCTCGACCGACGGGTACGGAAGCTGAATCGTCCCCCAAATGACCCTAGGAGCGGCGAAGAGGCGCTGCAGGGCTTCGCCGTCGCCCGGCTCAGCCCGCCGGATGGTGATCGCGCTCGGCTCATTAGACATAAGGCACTCCAGCCGCGAATGATAGCGCCAACGCGATTATACCGCCAGCTCCAGCGGCTGGCTAAACGATGCGCAGCGGCGGCAGCGTGGGGGTCGGCGGCGGCGCGGCGGGCTCGAACAAAAACCACAGCGTGTAGACTAGGAAGGCGATGAGCGTCAGCAGCACCAGCGCCAGAAAGATCACCCGCCGCAGCGTCCAGTAAGGCTCAGGGACGTCGTCCTGCAGGGGCACAGCGCCGAGGCCGTAACCCCAATCCCCCTCATCATCTCTCCAGACAGCCACGCTGCGGTCTCCTGCTCATGTCGGTTCGCTGCGATGAGCATAGCACCCCCGCGTTAGACCAGCCTTAGAAGCCAGCAAGCGGCGCGGGGGCGAGCTTTGTGCCTGGAGCAGCAATCGGGGCGCTCCGGCGTGGAGCGCCCCACATAGCAGCAAACGTTTGCGGCTGCGCCAGGACGGGCTCTAGTGCGTCTCGATCTGGCTGACCTGGATGATCCCGTCGCGTTTGCCGCCGCGGATGGCCAGCTTGACCTCGCCTATGGCGCGGGTGACCTCGATATCGCGCGGGCAGGCCGGCGTGCAGTTGAAGATGGTGCGGCAGCGCCACACACCGTTCGGCTCCGCCAGGATGTCGAGTCGGTCCTGCCAGGCCTGATCGCGGCTGTCGAAGATGAAGCGGTGCGCCTGAACGATGGCCGCCGGCCCCACGTAGCTGCCGTTGGCCCAGAAGCTGGGGCAGGAGGTGGTACAGCAGGCGCACAGGATGCACTTGGTCGTGTCGTCGAACTTCTCGCGGTCTTCGGGCGACTGCAAACGCTCACGGCCGTCGGCGGGCAGCGGCGAGTTATTGACGAAGTACGGCATCACCTGGCGGTAATGGGCGAAGAACGGCTCCATGTCCACGATCAGGTCTTTGAGCACCGGCAGGCCGAGGATCGGCTCAACCTGAATGCGAGCGCCCAACTCTTTCACCAGCACTTTGCAGGCCAGCCGGTTGCGGCCGTTGATGCGCATGGCGTCCGAGCCGCAGATGCCGTGGGCGCACGAGCGGCGAAAGGCCAGCGTACCGTCCTGCTCCCATTTGATGCGGTGCAGCATCTCCAGCACGCGGTCGGTCGGCTCGACATCCTTCAGCGTGAATTCCTGCCAGTACGGCTTGTCCTTGCCGGGGATTTCGGGGTTGTAGCGTCGGATGCGGAACGTAACTTCCATGTCTCATCTCCAATGCAGGCGCTGCGATCAGCGCCCCGCGCATCACTAGTACACGCGCTCCTTGGGGGCGAAGCGCGGGTCCACTTCGGCCAGCGACAGATCCACTTTCTTGTTGAAGTTCAGGTCAACGTGCAGTTCCCCAGTGCTGCTGATGGTGAAATCTTTGGGGAACGCCAGCGTGTGCACCAGCCAGTTGGCGTCATCCCGCTGCTGGTAGTCCTCGCGGCTGTGAGCGCCCCGACTCTCGGTGCGGGCGGCGGCGCTGTAGGCCGTGATCAGCGCCAGATCGAGCAGGCAGCCCAGCTCCCAGGCTTCCATCAGATCGGTGTTGAACTTGTGGCCGGCGTCGTCGATCACCAGGTCAGTGTGGTAGCGGTGGCGCAGCTCGTTGACGGCGGCGATGGCGGTGTTGATGCCGCTGGCCTCGCGGAACACGCCCACATAGTCCATCATCACCTTCTGCATCTGCTGGCGCAGCTCGTACGGCCGAGTCTTGCCCTTGCTCTGGCGGATGCGCTTGAGGGCGGCCTCGGCCTCGGCGGCTGGGTTGGCCGGCAGCGGCACGAAATCAGCGTGCTTGACGAACTCAGCGATGGCCATGCCGCCGCGCCGCCCGAACACCACCAGATCGACCAGCGAATTCGTGCCCAGGCGGTTAGCACCGTGGCAGCTCACGCAGGCGCACTCGCCAGCGGCGTACAGGCCGGGCATGACCGTCCAGTTCTCGTCAATGACCACTTCGGCGTCCACATTGGTCGGGATGCCGCCCATGGCGTAGTGGGCGGTCGGCTGGATGGGCATCGGCTCTTTGACCGGGTCAATGCCCAGGTAGACCCGGCAGAAGTCCAGGATGTCCGGCAGCTTCTTTTCGATGTCCGCCGCCGTGACGCGGCGGGACTCGCCGGCCTCGGCCAGATAGCGGTTGACCGTCTCCGGGCGAACATCCAGGTAGACGTAGTCCTTGCCGCCGATGCCGTTGCCATCGCGGATTTCCAGGTAGATGGAGCGGCTGATCACGTCGCGGCTGGCCAGGTCTTTGATGCGCGGCGCGTACTTCTCCATGAAGCGTTCGCCGTGGCGGTTGATGAGTACGCCGCCTTCGCCGCGCACGCCCTCGGTGATGAGGATGCCCATCTTGTAGATGCCAGTGGGGTGGAACTGGAAGAACTCCATGTCCTGCATGGGGATGCCGCGCCGGAAAGCGATGGCCGCGCCGTCGCCGGTCAGGCTGTGGGCGTTGCTGGTCACCTGCCAGACCTTGCCCCAGCCGCCGGTGGCGAACAGGACGGCCTTGCCGTGGAACACGTGCAGCTCGCCCGTGCCCAACTGCACCGCCACCACGCCGCAGGCGGCGCCGTTATTCACCAGCAGATCTACCACATGAAACTCGTCGAAGAACTTAACTTCATGCTTGATGCACTGCTGGTAGAGCGTCTGCAGGATCATGTGGCCGGTGCGGTCAGCCGCATGGCAGGCGCGGCGCACCGGCTTCTCGCCGAAGTTGCTGGTATGGCCGCCAAAACGCCGCTGGCTGATGCGCCCTTCCGGCGTGCGGTCGAACGGCAGCCCCATGTGCTCCAGCTCGATCACCGCGTCGATGGCCTCTTCCGCCAGCACTTTGGCCGCATTCTGGTCGGCCAGATAGTCGCCACCCTTGACGGTGTCGTAGGCGTGCCACAGCGGGCTGTCTTCCTCGTGGTTGCCCAGCGCGGCGCCGATGCCGCCCTGCGCCGTCCCCGTATGGCTGCGGGTGGGGTAGAGCTTGCTCACGACGGCCACGTTGGCGCCGCCCTTGCTGGCGTACAGCGCCGCCATCAACCCTGCACCACCGGCTCCGACGATAATGGCATCAAATTGGTGCGTCTGCATAACGATACAGTCTCCTCAGATTGGGCTAGGTAACGCGCTGACGGCCGGCAGCCGGCGCTGAGCGCGCGCAACTCAGGACGATTAGGGATGCAGTTTGGCCATGGCCTCCTGCGCCATCTCGATGGCGGTCTGGTCAATTGTGCCGATCAGCGCCAGCGAGCCGACCACCAGCAGCACCACCGCGCCCAACACGCAGGTGTACATCATGCCGCGGCGCAGCAGCGCGTTCTGGGCGGTGTAGTCGGTCAGCACGTAGCGCAGCCCGTTGAAGCCGTGGATGACCACCAGCGCCAGCAGCGCGAAGTCATACAGCCGCCAGACGGCCACGCCGCCGATCAGCAGATTCCAGCGGTTAGCCACGAACTCGACCGCCGTCCCCGACTGGTTGACCAGCGTCGTGCCCACGGTGACGTAATCGCGGGCGGTGATGTCGAACACGCCCTGGATGACGTGCATCATCGCCAGGTGGCCGAACACCAGCGGCACGATCAGCAGGCCGCTGAGGCGCATGTACGACCACCAGAAGCGCTCCAGCCGGCTGCCGTGCGGGCGGCCGCCCGCCGGTTGGGCGCTGGCGGGGGCGATCACGCCGTGAATGCCGGACACCAGAATGCCGGCCACGAACGCCAGCACGATGCCCACCGCGAACGGAAGCTGAGACTCGATCACGAAGGCCAGCGGCAGAATCTGGCGTTCGGGGTCGTTATAGAAGTTCACTACGTGGCCGAACATCAAGATGAACACCGGCACCAGGATGACGGCGGTGATCGCCAGCACGATCCAGGCCGCGCGCTGCTGGTACCGCCACCAGCGCGGGTTGTTATCCAGGATGCCGATGCGCACGCCGTTGATGGCATGGTACACCACGCAGGCGACCAGGATGAATTCGCCGATGGTGAACAGCGGCGTCTGGTAGACGGCGATGGCTTTGACGTATAGATCGGGATAGAACACCGCCCATGACGTATCAATGATGTGCAGCGTGACGAACAGCACCACGCCGATGCCGCTGATGCGGTGCAGCACCCAGGCCCATTGGCCGATGGCGCCGCGATAGCGCAGAGTTTCGGTGAGCGTGAGGACCAGGGAAGTCAATGGTTGTACCTCCTGCAACGAGTCTAGCGGGGCATGAGAAACAAGCGACAGCTCGCAGTGCGCGGATGACGGGTTAACGGTGATTATAACACTTACACAGCGCCGCGCAACTGATACTCATCTTGGGGGCAGGGCGTTGAGTAAGATCGCCTATTATCATCTAGAAACCAGCGCGCGGGCTGTCAGACCCTGGTCGGAGCCAACCGCGCGGCCACAGGCAGCGCCAGCAGGAAGCGCCCGCCGCGCCGCCCGCGCCGCCGCGGCTCCGCCCAGACCTTGCCCTGATGCAGCTCCACCAGGCTGCGGGCGATGGTCAGCCCCAGCCCCGTGCCTTCGATCTTGCTGCCGCTCGCCTGCCGCGCGCGGTAGAAGGGCAGGAAGACCTTCTCGGCATCTTCCGGCGTCAGCCCCGGCCCATCATCCTGCACGCTGATGAGGATGCCCGGCAGCAGCACATCGCGCGGCGCGCCAGCCGGCAGCGCCTGAGCGGCCTCTACGTACTGGGTGCTGATGCGTATCCGCGAGCCGGCCGGCGCGTGCTGGATGGCATTGCCGATGACATTGACCAGCGCCTGCTTGATGCGAATCGCGTCCACCTCGACCGGCGGCAGCTCATCGTCCAGCGCCATCAGGATCATCTGCCCGCGCTCGCGGCTCTGCGGCTCCAGCAGCGCCGCCGCTTCAATGATCAGATCTGACAGATGCGCCTGCTCCAGGTTCAACTGGATTTGGCCGGTATCGGCGCGGGCGATCTCGATGATGTCGGTGAAGACGCGGTTGAGGTGTTTGGCGCTGCTGAGGATGATCTCGGTGTACTCTCGCGCCAGATCGGGCAGGTCGTCGCGGCAGGCCTCCAGGATGAACTCGGCGAAACCGCGAATCGAGGTGAGGGGCGTGCGCAGCTCGTGCGAAATCCAGGAGATGAAGTCGGCGCGCAGTTTAGCGGCGGCGCGCTCGGCGGACACATCATGAAAAGTATAGATGCGCCCCATCACCCGGCCGCTCTGGTAGACGGGGGCGCTGTACCACTCGATGGTCGCCGCCGCCCCGCCGGGGCGCACCATCGAGAATTCGCCGCGCTGGGTGGTCGGCGCGCGCACCGGCACGCTGAACCACTGGCGGCGCAGCTCCTGCCGGGCATCGTCCGGGATTTGCAGCCGGTCGAGCAGGCTGTCCAGCGCCACGCCTTCCGCCGCCGCCTGGGAGACGCCGAACATCTCGGTGAAGCATTCGTTGACCGTCAGCGTCGTCGCCCCATCCACCGGGTGCGGCAGCACCATCAGCACGCCGTCGGTCACCGCATCCAGCAGCGCCGCCCGCCCGCGCTGCACCAGGTCATGGCGCTGCTGCAGCCCCTGGGCTACGACGCTCATCGCCAGAAATTCGCCGACGGCGTAGTAGCTGTTCAGCTCGTGCGGGTCGAAACGATGCGGACGGTGGGTCGCGATCGCCATGATGCCCACCCGGCGCTGCGACGTCGCCAGCTCGATGATGGCCAGCGCTTGGGCGCGTTCCGCCCGCAGGAAGGCGCGCGCCAGCGGGTCAAGCCAGCGGTAAAACTGGCTGGCGTCGCTGAAGGTCAGCACCTTGCGATCGCTCAGGTCGGCCAGCCAAGTCACATAATCGTCCAGGTACAGCCGCATGCCCAGGCCGACCCCGCCGCCGAAGCGCCGCGTCCACGAACCCTGCACCTCCAGATAGTCGAACGGGCCGTGCGGCCGATCTTCGCGCACCGGCCCGTAAAACAGCAGGGCGCACAGCGTCACGTGCGGCCCGCAGATCCGGTCATGCAGCACATCCACCAAATCTTGCGGCGCAGGGTTCTTGCCGACGATCTGCGCGGCGTATTGGATGGCATGTGCCGCCCGCTGGTGATGGTGCAGGCGCAGATTCTCCAGGATGGTGTGGACGACGGCCGCCCACTGCTGGGCGCGCGCGGCGCTGAAACCGTCGGCGGTTTCGTCCAGGACGGCCGCCATCCCGACCAGCTCGCCCAGCGTGAAGAACGGGAAGACGACGCCGGCCCAGGGCACAGCGCTGGCCAGCGTGATGCGGCGCGGCGCGGCCAGCGGCTCCGCCGCCAGGGCTTCCAGCAGCGACCACAGCGCTGACCGCAGCGCGGCGTCGGCCAGGACGCCGGCCTCGGCTATGGGTTCGATCTGGCGCAGCGCAGCGTAGTACACACAGGCGGCGGCATACTGGCCTGTCCCCTCGGCGATCATCGCTTCCAAGATGTGTTGCGCCTGCGCTGCTGGCGGCGCCAGAGCGGTCATCGGCCGGACTCGTCCTCATCCTTGGCTGAGCTATGATCGGGCGGTCGCACGGTGAACATATAGCCCACGCCGCGTTCTGTGCGAATGTAGTGTGGATGGTGCGAGTCCGACTCCAGCTTGCGGCGCAGCCGGTGCATGTGCACGCGCAGCGTGTCCTCGCCCACATCCTCCGACGGCCACACGCGGGCGATGAGCATCCGGTTCTCGACCACCCGGCCAGCGTTGCGCAGCAGCACGTGCAGCAGGATCGACTCGGTCGGCGTCAGGCCGTAGACCTTGCCGCTGATGAGCAGCCGGTTGTGGGCGAAATCCACCTGCAGATGCTCATCCACTTTGACGATCGGCTCGCTGGCGTAATCCAGGCTGGGCATGCGCGCCAGCACTGCTTGGATGCGCGCCTCCAGCTCGCGCAGCTCAAACGGTTTGACGATGAAATCCTCGGCGTAGCGCTTGAGCCCTTGGACGATGGTCTCAGTGTCGCTGGTCGAGGTGACGAAGATGATCGGCACGTCGGCCATGGCCTTCAACTTGCTGCTCAGCTCGAACCCGTGCATGGTGGGCAGCGCCAGGTCAATCAAGGCGATGTGCGGCAGCCCGCGCTCCTTGACGTAGTCCAGCGCTTCTGGGCCGTCGCCAACCGCCGCGGCGTCGTAACCATGCGCCGACAGATACTCGCTGATCAGCTTAGCGATGTTGGTCTCGTCTTCGACGACCAGAACTTTAGTTTTGTTCATGCGTTCTCTCCGGCAAAGTGTCGCAATATTTTGTAACGAGTATACACAACTTGTAACACCAGCGCCAGAGATTGGTCAGACGAGATTCAGGGGCTGAGCGGCCGCGCTTCGGCGCCGCCTTCAGCCCCTGACGATCGGTTCACAGCTCTAGGATGCCGGGGCGGCGGATGACCTGCCCGCCGACCTCGACTTCGACGACCGGGAAGTTAGGGGACGCCGCGGTGACGATCTCGAACCCGCTGCGAGTCAGCAGCAGCGTGTCTTCGGATTTGCAGCCGACGATGGACGGGTTCCAGGCGAACGCCTGGCCCTCGACGATCGGCGTGGCATCGCCAGGCGTCGCCACGCGCTCGCGGGCGATGTAGGCGATCAGCCCGCCCTGGTGGTGGTGCTGCCACTGGCCGTCCTCGCCCTGAGCGGCGTAGGCCGCTTGGATATCGGCGAAGACCTCGCCCAGCGTGCGCCCCGGCCGCGTGGCGGCGATGGCAGCGGCGTCCACCGCCGCGACGCGCCGGTTCTTCTCGTGCAGCTCTGCCGGCGCTCGGCCGATGTAGGCCAGCCGCGTGCCCGCCACGATCAGGCCGCCGCGGCGCATACACACCACGATCATGGCGTAGCGTTCCAGGCGTTTACGGGTGGGCAGCGGGTGACGATAGCGCGAGATGCGCTCATCGGTGGCGACCAGGTTGACGATCGCCAGCCCTTCGCGGCGGCGGCAGGCCGCGTCCAGCCGCGCCGCCAGCTCAAATTCGGTGTCGCCGGGGCGGACGGCGCGGATGGCCTCATCGAGCGCATCGGCGCAGTCGCGGCCCAGGGCGCGGAAGCGTTCCTGCTCGCCCTCCGTCAGCACCCAGCGCAGTGCTTGCAGATCGGCCTCGACCTCGCCATCGTCGGTGATCAAACCGGACGCGCTGGGGGCATCGCCGACGTGCCAGGGGAACTCCGCGTATTCAAAGCCCAGGTCTTGGAACAATTCTTCGCCGCGCAGCCGGGTGGCCTCGATGTTGCTGGTGTAGACGACGCGCTTCTCCGGTGTCACCAGGATGCTGTACATGCCCGACTCGCTGTCCACCGGGATGCTGGCGTCCGCGCCGGCGGTGAACCAAGCCAGGTTGCGCGTGCGGCGCAGCCACAGCGCCGACGCCCCGCGCCGTTCCAGCAGAGCGCGCAGGCGGTCGTGTTTGAGGTTAATTTCTTGCAGGCGATCCATAAAATCCTCCTAGTATTGGGGTGAAGGGCAGCCACAGAGCCCAGGGCGAGCCGTGCGGCGGTTGACGTCCATAGACGCATAGCTGGCCGGGGGTATTATACCCGCCGCCAGGGTTCTGGGCAGCAGAATGGCGCGGCAGCGCACGCGGGCCGCGCCCCCAGATGAGCGTCTGGAGAGAGGCTGAGCGCGGCTGTTGACAGGCTCAGGCGGCCTTGTTAAACTATAATCGTTCGATCAACACGGGCGAAGTGATCATGACCTTTTGCGTGTGTTGTTGTCTGAAGCGGGGGCGTTGACCAGGCTTCAGACGACTGACTGAACGACACTAGCCTGCAAAGGCCGGCAGCGAACGAAGCGTGGCGCGTCCCACCAGGGAAGCGTGCTCACGCTTTTTTGTTTCGCGCGCCGGCCTTGCTGTTTGAAATGTTGTGACGTGACCGGCCGGGGATGCCCCGGCGCTGACGAGGAATGATGATGGCGCTGCCTAACTACGAAGTAGACCCGATCATCGCCGAATTTCTAGAGCACCAGATCGGCGGCACGCCGCTGCTGGCCTTCCGGCGCATCACAGCCCATCTGCCGGCCAACGTGGCCATCTACGCCAAAGCCGAGTGGACGAACCCCGGCGGCAGCGTCAAGGACCGTGCGGCCTTCAACATCATCCGCCAAGCTGAGCTGAGCGGCGAACTGACGCGCGACAAAATTCTGGTGGACAGCACCAGCGGCAACACCGGCATCGCCTACGCCATGCTGGGGGCGGCGCGCGGCTACCGCGTCAAGCTGTTCGTGCCGGCCAACGCCAGCCCGGAACGCTTGGCCATCCTGCGCGCCTACGGCGCTGACCTGGAGCTGACCGATCCACTGGAAGGCTCAGATGGGGCGATCTTGGCCGCCCGCGCCTGGGTGGCGGCCCACCCAGAGCGCAGCTTCTACGCCAACCAGTACAACAACCCGGCCAACTGGAACGCGCACTACCTGACCACCGGCGTCGAAATCTGGGAGCAGACGCGCGGCCGCGTCACCCACTTCCTGGCCGGGCTGGGCACGAGCGGCACGCTGATGGGCACTGGCCGCCGGCTGAAGCACTATAACCCGCGCATCCAGGTCATCTCGATCCAGCCGGACTCGCCCTTTCATGGGTTGGAAGGCCTCAAGCACATGCCCACCGCCATCAAGCCGGGCATTTACGACGAAGGGTTCGCTGATCGCAACCTGGGCGTCAGCACCGAAGCGACGTATGCCATGGCGCGGCGGCTGGCGCGGGAGGAGGGCTACCTGGTGGGCATCAGCGCGGCGGCGGCCATGGTGGCAGCGCTGCAGGTGGCCGAGGAGCTGGCGGCGCGCGGCGAGCCGGGCGTGATCGTCACCTTGTTCCCGGACAACGCCTACAAGTACCTGAGCGAGTCCTTCTGGACGGGGTGAGACGGCGGACCGATCCGGGACGGGTGGATCGACGCGGGATTAGGTATACTTGACCCGTGTCTTCACCTGATGGGGGTTCTTCATGTCTGCGTCTCTGCCGCGCCCACAGCCCATTCGCACCGACACCAGCAATGACTTCGGCCACGACACCATGCTGCGGCGGCTGCCCGGCATCTTCCGGGATACGGCCGCTCGCAACCCAGACTACGCGCCGGCCATCCGCGACGCGCTGGAGCATCTGGCCTGCGACCTGGAGAGCGATCAACCGATCCCGATGCTCGACTGGCCAGCGCCGGATTACGACGACTGGCGCGCCGCCTGGGAGCCGCACGCCGGCGACACTTGGCAGAATACCATCTGGTTCTTCGCCGAAACCTACGCCTACCGCCGGGTGATCCAAGCGGTGCGGTGGTGGGAGACGGGGCGCGATCCCTTCGCCCCGATGAAAGCCGACGAGTACCAGAGCGACGCGCCCTGGCGGCTGCTGGAGAAAACGCTGGCCGCCCCTGGCGGGCGCGAAGACCGGCTGCTGGCGCTGTTTGCCGGCGCGCTGTGGGGCAACCGGATTGACCTGTCCATGGTGGAGTCCATGGCGCACGGCAGCGAGTCGGTGGCGGCGGACGACTGGCTGGTGGACGACCGCGCCGCCGTGATCGAACACCTGCTGCGCGCCCCCGGCGGCGATGTGCATTTCATCAACGACAACACCGGCAGCGAGCTGATCCACGATCTGGCGCTGGCTGGGGCGCTGCTAGACGGTCTGGCCGAGCGGGTGATCCTGCACGTCAAACTGCATCCAACGTACATCAGCGACGCGGTGCCGGCGGATGTGCTGTGGCTGATGAACGAGCTGGCGGGCGGGGCGCGCGGCGCGGACGCCGGACGATTAGGCCGGCAGCTTCAGGCGGCGTTCGAGGCCGGCCGGCTGCGGCTGGCTCCTGACCTGTTCTGGAACAGCAGCCGCTACCTGTGGGAGCTGCCGCCGCGGCTGCGCGAGAGCTTCGACGGCGCTCGGCTGGTGATCGTCAAGGGCGACGCCAACTACCGGCGCATGGTCGGGGATGCGCTGTGGTCCCCAACCACCCCTTTCAACGAGGTCGTGCGCTATTTCCCCGCGCCGGTGGTGGCGCTGCGGGCGCTCAAGAGCGATGCGGTGTGCGGCCTGGCCGAAGGGCTGGCGGAGCGATTGGCCGCCGCCAATCCGCGTTGGCGTTCGATCGGCCGCTACGGCGTCGTCCAGGCGCGGCTGGACGTCTGAATAGCAGAGCGCCGGGGCGAAAAGCACCGCGCGGCTTGGCGTTCCAGTCCAGCCGCGCGGGTGCTCGGAGAAAGAAAGCGGAGGAAGGCTTCCGGCTATGATTTCTTTTTGCCCTGGCTGGCCGCCCGCTTGCGCTCTGCCTGTAGTTTGCGCGCCAGGCGGTCGCGGTTGGCCTCGCGCAGATAATCGTCCTGAAGGGTTTTCGCCAGCAGGTAGGTGATGTACATCGTCGTCCTCCTTACAGCACGGGATGCGTCCCGTTGATTGACTTTTGATTTGCGTAGACCATTTGAATTATCTTCAATGGTCAAATTCATTTTACACCTGACAGGCTGGCGAAGTCAACTAGTGACTGTGAAAATTATCCTAAAGTCTGATGAGAAAAGGCAGTGAAACTGCACCAACGCGGCGTCAAGCTCAACCGCTGTGGGGCGTGATCAACGACACGAGCTTCTCTTCCAACGCGCGGTAGGAATAGTAATGGCGGCCCAGCTCATAGTTGTGCTCGACGATCTCCGCCGTCCGCGCCGGGTTCTCCAGGATTTCCCGCGTCTGGCGGACGGTCTCATCGGTGACGAAATCCTCAAAGCCCACCACCCAGAAGCCTTTCGGCTCGATGTCGGTCTTGAAGATTTCGTAAGTGCTCATCACGATCGGGCGGCGGTAGTAGATCGTCTCCAGAAAGGCGTTGCCGAAGCCCTCCACCCGCGACGGATAGGTGACCAGATCCGCCTGCTGGTAGGCGTCCGCCAGCGCATATACCGGCCGGTCATTGCCCGGCTGGCGCACATGGTCGAAGCGGTCGGCGGCGAACAGGACGCGCGCGCCGATCGCCTGGGCGTAGCGCTCCAGGAACGCCTGGTAGGCCTCGCCCTCATCGCCCGAAGCGTGCGAAATCACCAGGGCGCAGGGCAGCTCCAGCTCGCGCGCCAGGGTGATGGCCAGCTCGATGCGCTTGCGCGGCACGATGCGCGTCGGCTGCAGCAGCAGGTATTCGCCGGGGCGGATGCCCAGTTCGGCGCGCAAGCCGGCGGCGTGGGCGTCTGGCGGCGGCGGCGGTTCGGCGAAGTTCATCACGTTGGGGATCAGCACTGAGTTCGACCCCGTGCGCAGCGCCAACTGCCGGCTGGCGAACGAGTTGATAACGACGTGCTGGATGGCGTGCAGCGTGGGCGGGAAAGCCGTCCGCAAGTAGTCCTCGGCAGCGCTGACCGCGTACCGTTCGCGCTCCCAGTAAAAATCGTGGTGGTGGCCGATGGTGGCGATGGACGTCTCGGCGATGAACTCGGTCAGCGCCAGCCCCAGTGGGATGTTCATAGGCAGCGACAGCGCGTTTTCCGCGATCAACATCTGCAGATTGAAGCGCCGCACAAACTGATACAGATGATCTTTGAGGTGCTCGGCGAGCCGGCGGACGGCCTTCGACGTCTCCGGCGTGCGGGTGTAGTTCCAGAACAGGGCAGCGTTCAGCGCCAGAACATCTGGGTGGGTGAAGTGCGCCTCCGGCACAAGGTAGGTGCGGTCTGACGGCCAGTCGCTTTCGCCGGCGAAGAAGAAGCACTCGCAGTTCAAGGCCTCCAGGGCATTGACCCACTTCACCACCTCCAGCGAGACGCCATCCGTGCCCGCCAAACGGGTGGAGACGAAGCCAATACGACGCGGCTCATGCATGACCCAATCTCCTATGCTCAGCGGCCACGTCAGGCCGCCCCCGCCGCCTGTCGAACGAATCGCGCCGGGCGGTCAGCGCCGCCGGCGTTTCGGCTTCTCGTCGAAATCCTCAACCACCTCTTCCAGCTCGCCGTCCTCGGTCAGGCGCAGCCGCCGATCGCGCTTGGGCTTGGCGTCGTAGTCAGCTCCGGCCTCGCGCTGCCGCTTTCGTTCGATCTCCGCCTGGATGCGCGCTTCGCGCTCCTGAGCCCCGCGCCCGTACTTCTGGTTGTAGTCCAGCAGATGAGCGACCATGCCCACCCCCCAGCCGCCGGTGATGAAGACCGGCCAGGGGAAATCGAGCAGGCCGGCCAGCTCCTGCAGACTCGCGCCCTGCAGCAACTGCGGCAGCCAGTCGCCGGCCCACATGCCCCAGAAGATCAGGTTCATGGTGGTGAAGATCAGCAGGTGAACGATCAGCTCCTTGCGCTCCTCGTACATCTTCTCGATATGCTTGCGGATGCGCTCCTCTTCGGTCATCGGACGGCGGTTTTCGTCCACCGCCTCTTGAATGGCAGTGGCGATCTGGCCGACGATGCCCGTGCCCTGACGCATGCTGTCGCTGATCTTGCGCCCGATCTGGCCGAAGTCTACCGACGCCTCGGTGCGGACGATTTTCGGCGGCGTGAGCGGCGCGGACGGCGCGGGGATGCCGGCCGCCGGCCGGTCGTGGGGCAGCCGCAGCGAGTCCAACGCCGCGCCCGCCTGGACGTCGCGGTCTGGCTTCAGCGCCTGCAGCCCCGATCGGCTGAGCGCCCGCTGAAAGTCGGTCATCAGCTCGCTGGCGCTGGCGTAGCGGTCGGCTGGGTCTTTGGCCAGCGCTTTCAGCAGCACCGCTTCCACCGCCGGCGGGATGTCCGGGTTGACTTCGGCCGGGCGCGGGATCTCGCGGTAGATGTGGTCGTGCACGACCGCGTAAGGCGTATCGGCGTTGAACGGCGGGCGGCCGACCACCAGCTCGTACAGCACGATGCCGAACGAATAAGTATCGGTGCGGGCGTCCAGGTGGCGCTCGCCCCGCGCCTGCTCTGGCGAGATGTACTGCGGCGTGCCTAGGATCACATCCTGGCTCATGGTCGATTCGCCGGCCTGGGCGATGCGCGCCAGGCCGAAATCGGTCAGATAGGGGACGCCGCGAGCATCGATCAAGATGTTGGACGGCTTGATGTCGCGGTGCAGGACGCCCTGCTGGTGGGCATAGGTCAGCGCGTCGGCCACCGGCGTCATGATGCGCAGGATCTGCTCCAGCGTCAGCGGTCCGGCGGAGAGCAGGTTCTTGAGCGTGCGCCCCTCGATGAACTTCATCACCAGATAGGGCTGCCCGTCGTACTCGGCGTAGTCGTACACCGGCACGATGTGCGGGTGTTCCAGCCGGGCGACGATCTGCGCCTCGCGCTCGAACCGCGCATGAAAGTTCGCATCGTCCTGAAAACCGGGGTGCATCACCTTGATAGCAACGTAGCGATCCAGCTTGGCGTGGTAGGCCTGGTAGACTGTCGCCATGCCGCCCTGCCCCAACTGCTTCACGATCTGATACGGGCCTACCATCTGACCTTCAACCAGCGGCATCAGCCTCCACTCCCTCATCTCACGTTCGCCTGACGGCGGGCGCAGCGCTAGTCCCCCAGACTGACGCCTAGATCGCGCGCGGTCTGCACCCAGGGATGATCTAGCGGCACGACTTTGCGCCGCCCGACGACCTGCTCTAGCGGAACTGGCTCAGCGCGATCGCCGCGCGCCGCCACCATCACACCAAACACGCCGTCCTGAATGAGATGGGCGGCGGCCGTGCCCAGGCGCGTCGCCAGCAGCCGGTCAGCCGCCGTCGGCACGCCGCCGCGCTGCACATGCCCCAGGATCGTCACCCGCGACTCCAGCCGGGTGAGCGCCTCCAACTGCTGGGTGAGCAGGGCGGTGCTGGCCTTGCGCTCGATCTCGATGGCCTCCAGCTCCGCCCGCGCCGCCTGCTTCTGCTTCTTGGTCTCGGCGGCGGACTCGCGCTGCTGGGCGGCGCGGAGTTTAGCCGCGATCTCCTCGTTCATCGCGCCCTCGGAGACAGCCACGATGCTGAAATGCTTGCCGCCTTTGTAACGGTGCAGGATGGCCTCGGCCACCTTCTCGACGTTGTAGGGGATCTCCGGGATGAGGATGACGTCCGCGCCGCCGGCGATGCCCGCGCCCAGCGCCAGCCAGCCGGTGTTGTGGCCCATGACCTCGACCACGATGATGCGGTGGTGGCTGTGCGCCGTGCTGTGCAGCCGGTCAATCGCCTCGGTGGCGATGGTCAGCGCGGTGTCGAAGCCGAAGGTGACATCGGTCATAGCCACGTCGTTATCGATCGTCTTGGGCAGCGTGACGATGTTCAGCCCCTTCTTGACCAGCCCATAGGCGTTCTTCTGCGTGCCGCCCCCGCCCAGGCAGACCAGCGCGTCCAGATGATGCTTGTGGTAAGTTTCGACGATGACGTCGGTCATATCCAGCGTTTTGGAGCCGACGGGCATCTTGTGCGGCTTGTCGCGGCTGGTCCCCAGGATGGTTCCGCCCACCGTCAGGATGCCGGACAGCGTGTTGCTGTCAAGACGCATGAAGCGGTTCTCCATCAGGCCGCGGAAGCCATCGCGGAAGCCGATCACCTCCATGCCGTAGACGTTCATGGCGGCCTTGCCCACGCCGCGAATGGCGGCGTTGAGCCCGGGGCTGTCCCCGCCTGCCGTCAGAACCCCGATGTACTTCGCCATAAATCCGTTCCTTGCCAGCGTCAAAAGTTAGACCGCTGTTTTAAGTCTAACATCTAACATCGATCGCTGGCGAGGGGAATCAACTGCGGCGGGACTGGAACGGCTCGTCCTCATCGGTGATCATCTCCAGGATTTCGCCCTCCTCTGACAGCCGAAACGCGCCACCGGCCTGGCGCTTGCGCTTTTCGGGTTCGCCTTCCCCCGCCTCATCACCGATCAACTCCAACCGCGCGTCGGCGATGGCGCTGACGGTGTGCCGGCGGCGGGGTTCGCGTCCCCCGTGCTGGCGTCCTGCCAGCGCGGACAGCCCGTGCAGCAGCACGCCAGATGCCCAGCCAAAGATGAGCGTGATGACCAAGTCGATGGCTGTGTCCGAGAACGCGTCGGCTCCCGCCTCCAACATGGCCAATATCGCGAGCAGCGCGAACAGCACCAGCAGAAACAGGTTGAGCGCGAACAGCGCCACCTGCGCCTGCCGTTCCCGGTTCAGGTTGGCTTCTACCTGGCGGCGGATGGCCGCGTCATCCCAATCGTCGCGCATCCGAGACTCCTGCACAGCCAGCGCTGCCTCACCATTTAGTACGCAGGCGGGCGAGCGCAGGTTATGCCGGCCCACCCTCAGGCGCGGGCGCTGCGGGCCGGCGCCAGGCGGCGCTCGTACAGGCGGTGGGTCTTGTACGGCTGGAGCCTCAGATTGCGGGCGATGCGCATCATCTCGTGGTTGGTCTCAATCATCCAGCCGCTGTCGGAATGCTCGATGCGCGGGCTGGCCAGGCAAGCGCGCATGATGGCGGCGTACAGCGCGACATCCATGCCGCCGCCCCAGGGCTCATGTTCGACGCCCACAGCGCCGAGCTGGCTCATCATCCATTCCGCCGATGTGCAGACCGCCGACCAGGCCGCGCCGCTGCCCGGCTTAGAAGCGGCCGGTCATGTCTTGGACGTAGCCGGTCAGCTCAGCATAGCCGTAGCCGGTGACATCGCCGTCGATGCGCACCGCCCCTTCCCAGTAGTCCACGCCGCTGCCGCCGCTGTGCAGCTCCTGATCGGCGAGCAGCGGCGTCAGCGTCAGGTTCAGCGGCGCGCTCTGGCCGACGTCGACCTGGATGCGCCAGTTCGCCGGGTACTGCGCGCCGGTATGCGGGCTGGTCCAGAAGGAAGTGGGCTCCAGCGTGAAGGCCGCCGCCGGCAGGTAGCGGGTGCGGCCGTCGGCCTCGATCAGCAGCCCGCCGAAAGCCGGCTCGCGGTCGCCGCCTTGCAGCCGGATGCGGCCGAGCATCAACTCGCGGCCATCATCCAGGTGCAGCCCGAACCAGTCCCAACCCTGGGCGTCCGAACCGAGGGCGCTGGTGCTGAACTCGTGATCTTTCCAGGTGGCGCCGCTGACGGCGAACGACTGGCCGCCGACGGTAATCGTCCCGGCCGTGAGCAGCCGCGACAGCGAGTAGTAGTAGCTGGCGTTGCCCGGCTCCTCGCTCTTGGGGCTGAGGCCGCCTTCCCCTTGCAGCGCGGGCGGTTTGATCTGCTCAAGGGTCAGATCCACGGCGAAATCGCCGGCGTCGGCGACGATGCGCGTCAGACGGGCGTCGTCGTCCAGCGCGATCACTTCCCAATCCTCCAGCCAGACGCGGTAGCGCGGGTCAACCGTCGCCCCAGCCAGGCCAGCGCCGGCGCGGCTGTAGCGCTGCTGATGCAGGAATTGGCCGCCGTCCACATCGGCCAGCGCGAAATGCGCCATATAGAGCTGGTTGGAGCGCCACTCCGACGCTGAAGCGCGCGCTTCCGGCGTGATGGCGCGGCGAAAGATGGTGAACTGATAGCCGAAGCGCCGCCCGTCGTCCGTGCGCACGTTGCCAGTGTAGTACCACCATTCGGTCTGGAACTCCGGATGCGCGCCGAAATCGCGGGGGAACTGCCAGTCCCACGGGCCGATCGCCCGGGCGTAGCCGCTGAAGTCCGCTTCGACGGCGGCGAAAACGGCCTGCGCCTCGACCGTCCCCTCGCTGCTGGCATCGATCAAACTGAACCCAAAAATGATCACGGCCAGCGCCGCCGCGCCGATCCCGATCCATCGCCATACCATCATCGCTGCTGCTGCCTCTCACACCGTTCGTGCCAAATCGCGCAAATATTGTACGGGATGACGCTTGGTATCAGGTGAGAAAGTGGTTTGCAGCCGCTTCTCTGGCGGGTCTATAATGACGTCAGCGGCAACGTGTGCGACGGACTGGATGCGGTGAACACGCTCGTCCCCAGTTACAACCGTTTCAGCCACCATGCCCGCCGGGCGCTGACCCACACCGGCCAGGTGGCGGCGCGGCTGCGCCACCCGCTGGCCGACACCGGGCATCTGCTGACGGGCGTAGCGCTGGCCTACGGCAGCGTGGGCAGCCAGATCATGCAGGCATTGAACTTCAACGCGGCTCAGGCCGAGCAGACGCTGCGGATGCTGCTGCCGTCAGTTCCCTGGTCGCCAGCCGACGTGCCCAACGCCGCCGACCTGGATGCCGCGCTGACACTGGCGGCCCAGGTCGCCGCTGAGCTCGGCCATGCCGCGGTGGGCACAGGTCACCTGCTGCTGGGGCTGCTGAGCGCTGACGCCGGCCAGGCGCCGGCGCTGCTGCGGGCGCTGGAGGTGTCGCCGGAGCAGGTGCGCCGCCGCGCCTGGAGCGCGCTCCAGTCCGGCCCGGACGAGCCCGATTTGCAGGCGGCCAAACGCGCCGCCCGCCTGAGCGAACTGTCGCGGCGGGTCATCAACGCGGCCGAGCTGCTGGCGGTGCAGCTCGACCATCCGGCGGTGGGCGTGGGCCATCTGCTGCTGGTGATGCTGCTGGAGGAGCGCAGCCCGATCTCGTCGCAGCTGCGGCGGTACGGCCTGGATGAAGCCCGGCTGCGCGCCGGCCTGGACGCCGCCCATACAGCGCTGCTGGCCAGCCTGGAGCCGGTGCTGGCGCAGGCTCGCGACCAGGCTGAGCGCCTGGGCAGCCACTACACCGGCACGGAGCATCTGCTGCTGACGCTGGCCGACGATGACCGAAGCGCGCCCATCCTGGAGGCGTATGGCATCGCCGTGGACGCGCTGCGCGCCCAGCTGCTGGCCGACTTGGAGACCAACCGCCGGCGCAGTTGACCGCCCGGCAGTTCATGGGGTATAGCTCAAACTGAGGATGTTCGAGAACGGCGTGCAGCGGGCGCGGCGGGTATTGTTCCACGGCTCGCTGTAGCACAGGAAGTCATCGCCCAATTCGGCCAGCTTTTTGCCGCCGGCGTCGGGCAGCGTCAGAAACATATCGCCGCCGGGGAGCGCCGCCTTGAAGTGCACGGTGAACGGCGCGCCTTTGGCGTCCAGCTGCTCGATGAAGGCGCGCAGGCTGGCCGCCGGCGGCTGCGCGGCCGTCGACGCCGCCGTCAGCGCCAGCAGCGCGGCGATCAACAGACCGGCTAGCAGCAGCGCCGCCAGCCCAGGACGAACAGCCTGTTTCATCCCCCACAGTCTCCTTTGCGCCGGACGGCGCTGCCCCAGGCGGGGCGCAGACCGACATCTGCGCCCGGCCGTCTCCTCTCAACAGGACGCTGGCGTCAGCCGCTGGCGGCGACCATCGCCGCGCCGGGCGGAACCCCATACTGGCCGCTGCTGTAAACGTAGACGTAGTTGACGATGTTGCCATCCGGGCCGGGCGCAGCGTTCGCCGTCCAGTCGAACAGGTAGCGCGCGTCGCTGATGCTCAAATTGACGCAGCCCCGGCTGCGGCGGTAGCCGAAGAAGTCGTGCCAGTAGGTGCCGTGCAGGCTGATCGAGCCGTCGAAGTACATCGTCCACGGCACGCTCTGCAGGTCATAGGCGTTGGGCGCGCCGGTCGCGCCGGACATACGGTCGCGCGGCAGCCGCGCCCAAATGGTGAACAGCCCTTCATTCGTCTCGGTGCGGTCCAGCCCGCTGGAGATGAGCGTGGCGAACACCGGCCGGTCGTCCTCATAGGCTACTAGCGTCTGCTCGTACAGGTCTACCCCGACCCAACGCCCGGTCACGCCCTCTGGGCGCGCCACTGGCTTCACCTTCGACACGAACGTCTGCTTGATCCACTGGTTGGGACCGATCATGTACCAGCGCCAGCCCTCGGCGTCGTAGGCTTCAGCGAAGATGTTCACCAGGTCGTAGCGGCGCGTCAGATAGCCGCTTTCCGCCGAACCGGGCGCGCCTGGCTCCAGCGACGACCACAGGCCGGTCGTATCCAGCACCCAGGCGAACGGCTGGTTCCACCCTTCCGGCAGGATGACGCCGGTGAAGTACGACGGCTCGACATACTTGGTCTGATCGCGGGGGATCCACTCGCCGCCTTCGATCTTCAGCCAGCCGTCCACGCTGGTATCCGTCGCGTTGACGAAGTTGAACCCGCGCGGGATTTCGCCGATGACGCTGCCGCCCGGCGCATCGTATTTGAGGACTGGATCGGGGCCGACGCGCCAGAAGCTGTAACTGCTGAGCGTGACGCGATCCTGCGGGATGCGCTCAAACGCAGGCTTGGGAGCGGCGGCGATCAAGTCCAGGCAGGCCTGGCTGGTGGGTTGGCCGGGGGTGTAGGCGCACACAGCCGGCTCGTACACGGGCAGCGCTGTCTGCTGAGCGACAGCTGCCGGCAGCCCCAGGCTGAGCAGCAGCAGGATCGTCGTCATTCCAAAAACATGCTTCATCAAGTAAGCACTCCTAACTGGATGCGTTCCCTGCCAGATGTGACGGGGACATCATACCACAATCGCGCCCAGGGTCACGGGCGGCTGCCTGACGGCTGGCTGACTGCCGCCGGACGCCTCAACCCCCAGCCAGATACTGGTCGAGATAGGCTGCTACCTGCGCCTCATCCAACAGGCCAAACCAGCGCTGGACGATATTTCCCTGCGGGTCGATCAGGGCATATTGTGACCGCTGCGCCATGTTGAAGCGCTGCCGGGGGGCTTCGGTCTCCGGCTTGTCGATGTCCATATCGATGAAGTCAATCCGGTCGCCGTACCGCTGTGCCAGCCCATTCACGATGGGACGATTGCGTGTGCAGGTCGTGCACCAGTGGGCGAACGAGTTTAGGAACTGCGGCCGACCGGTGGCAGCGATCAGCGACAGATCTTCCGACGGAACGCGGACGGCGGGAAGGGTCGGCGCGGCAGCCGGCGCGGCGGACGGCGTTGAGGTGAGACGGACTGTAGGCGCGAGCGACGCCGGGGCGCAGGCGGCGGCCAGCCCGCCCAATAAAGCGACGAAGATCAGTGACAGGATAGTTTTCACAGGGCTGCACCTCAGCGCTCAAGTCTTGACGAAAGGTCACCAACGGTCAGGCGCGAACGCCCAACGCGCCGACTCTAGAGCACTTTGATGAGACTCGGATGAAAATGGCCGCTCAGCCGCGGCCGCTCACGCGCAGGCCAGCCTGTTCGCCCTCCAGCCGCCCTTCGGTGAGCGACTGCACGTAGATGCACATCTGCCAGTCGATGGCCACGTCGGCCACGTCCAGCGGCTCGTCGGTGAACTGCACGCCGGCGTTGCGGATGATGGCGATGGGCGTGGCTTCGTCGCGCTCGCCCATGACCACCTGGGCACATACGCACAGCGAGTCGGCGATGCCGCGCTGCGTGACCTGCATCGGGTTGCCGAACAGATCGGTCTTGCCGCGCTCATCCTGGATCGGCTTGAAACCGGCGGTCGCCAGCGCCACGCCTGACGTGCCCAGCCGCCCCGGCATCAGCCAGCTGTCGGTGAGGATGACGCCCACGTTCACGCCCAGCCGGTCGCGCAGCGCCTGGCGAAGGGCCGCCGCCGACCGGTAGGGATGCGCCGGGAACAGCACCGCCCAGCCGCTGGGGATGTTGGAGCGGTCAATGCCGGCGTTGGGCGACAGCACGCCGTCCTTGACGGTCAGCAAAAAGCCGGGGATGCCGCCGAAGATATGGTCGGCCTCTTGCAGCACCAGTTGGGCGATGGTCGGGTTCATCTGGTAACGCTCGGCCAGCGCCGCCGCCGCCGGGGTGACGACGACCGTCTCCAGGTTCACCACCCGCCCCTCGCTGATGGCGGTGTACTTGCTGGAGACGGCCAGCACATCGCCGTCGCGCAGCGCCTCGCCGGCGGCGGCGATCGCCTCGATGAGGGTGGTGTGCAGATCGAAGGCGTCGCGCTGCACCGGGGCTTCGATGGGGATGACGATCAGGGGTCGGGAGGGCATGGCTGCATCTCTCATGAACGGCGTGGATACGCAGCCTGCGATGCTACCACCGCCGCCCAGCGCTGACCAGACCCAGCCGGGATCAACCGGCCTGGTCAGCCAGCGCCGTCAGCAGCCTCATCGGCAGCGTCGCCGCCAGGCACAGCTTGTCGGCGCGGCCAGCACCGCCACCGCCGGCAGGCGGCGCAGGGGATTATCCGTACTCATCGCGTTCAGCGCGGATTTCCCGCGCGCGCAGGAAGATTTCGATGACCAGGAACGCCAGCGCCACCAGCACGGCGATCGGCAGGTTGAGCACGCGCGGGATTTGCAGCCAAGCGCAGGTGAGCGCGAACAGCCCAAACCAGACGCTCTGGCGGACGATGACGCCCCCCGCCGGCGGCTCGACGGTGATGGGCGTGAAGCGCACATTCAGGTAGCGCACGAACGGGATGACCGTGCCGGTGACGGCCATCATCAACAGCATGAAGAACAGCCAGCGCTGGCCGACGCGCGGCAGCGTGGTGGTCACCAGGACGTACAGCCCGTACCAGCCGCCGACCATCATGACGGCGCCGGCCGCCAGCACACCGATGTGGTCGGGCGGCATCCGCGATGGCGGATCGAACGGCGGCGGGGCGCGCCGCGGCGGACGGTCAGTAAGGGAACGTGCGTCGCTCATGCCGGGTATTATAGCGCATACGGCGGGAGGGGGGAGATGTACAGTGAAAAGTCTTGCTACGCGGTGAAATACCGGCCTAGCTCCACTTTCTGCAGATCGCTAGTGATGATACTTTCGACGGCGATCGTCTCAGCCGAGGCGTTCCAACCAGCGACCACGATTGAACGCGGTTTCTGGTCAGGTTGACCAGAGGTTGCAAACTCCAACACGTCCAACCGCTGGTGAGTTTTGAGCAACTGAACCAGCGAACGCTTCACGCCCTGTGGCGACAGCAAGAAAGCATATTGTGGGCGCGCAATGCGGGCATATCCCAATAACTGTGCCAGGTGATCTAGCGTCAGAGGCACATTCTTACACTCAGCAAATGCCAGTTGAGTCAGATTACGGGTCTGGACAAAACCAACTACATCCACTTGAATTTCCCAGGTTGGCCAATCCAGCGGCAGTCCCTGTTGAAGCGACGACAAACCTTGCAAATGAGCGTTCTCAATCACTGAAGCGAGTTTTTGCGTGGATATATCCATCACTGCTACTTCAGCCGATCGATGACGCGCTCGCAGGAAACGTGCCATCCAGCGCGCGACCGGCTGGTACATGTCGCGCTCAGTCGCATACGGGGAACGCACTATTCTGACTCCAGCGGCTCTAAAAGAGGCAACTGGTTTGGCTGCGGCTCGCGCGGACAGCCGAGCGCTTTACAGATCTGCCAGTACGAGTCAAAATGCCGCCCATTCAGTTCAAGCGGCAAGTGCGGGTCAGACTCGCGCGGATCGGGCTCTTTACGTCGGCGAATGATGCGCCGTCCTGGGCATTCCTGATACGAGCCGCCTTTCAGCATGTCATGTTGCGCAAATTCTTCAAGCACTTGCTGTTTATGGCGGAACGAAAAGCCAATTTTCAAGAATGGTACCGCAAAAATGTTGATTTGATGTTCTCGAAAACCGCGATTCATGTTGGGATGTCCCCAAGTGATATTTTGCACGGGGACATTCAGTCCTTCCTGAAGCAGCAGGCAGAGGTCAACTGGCACAGACCAGTTCTGAATATAGTTAAGCACGTCCAGTCGCACCCGATTGCGACCATCGACGTATCGGTTTGCATGACGGACATTGCCAGCTACATCGGCAAAACCCTTGATGAACTCTCGCTTGATGTCTGCCGGCGTATCTGGTTGCATAAATATGCCTGGTACACGAAAGCTGCGAAAACTGTGTTGGCCATCGACTATGGCTAGCAAGCTGCGCCAGGGCATCGCATTGCGTAGAAACCGAATGACCAGATCTATTGAACCTTCGACATCCACAATGCTGATGTCAGCGTTCAACAAATCCAGCATCCTCTCACGGATGGCCGTTAAGCCCAGTTTGATGCTGACTTCTTGATCTACACTGATATGGATGCCGTGGACTTCTAGACTGCTGTGAGGAAAATTGATGGTGACCTGACGTACTCCGCCTGATTCAGAAATTACCCCCCGCGCAATCACCATCCCCAGGAAGTATGCATAGTCAAGGTCAATGTAATGCATACCTGATCAGCCAGGCTTCTGAAAGATGAGGATGAATTCGTGAGCCTTGTTGATGCGGAATTTATGCGGATACCCTAACGGGCGCATATTGTTGTACTCGTGGCGACGATCCCAGATGATGAGATCGTCGTAGATGAAACCAAGCTGCTCCATCATGTGCGCCACATCGCTGTGGAACGGAAAGAAGCGAGCTTTCTTGCGAATATCCATCACCACCATCAGACAGTATTTGTGTGGCCGCAAAACGACAAATACTTGCTTCATGATATCAGCCAGTGCATTGATGAACTGCGGGTAGTCGCCAATTTTACCGATGTCTCCCACGGTATCGCCGTAGTCACGCCTTTCTTTGTAGTCCGCCGTTCGATCTTGCAGCAGGATATCCCAATAGGGCGGCGATGTCAGGCAAAAATCTACCGATTCAGGTTGGAGATAATGCAGCAGATTGCGAGCATCATCTACATGAATGATGCCTTCACTACCTTGCTGCATGTTTAGAAGCGATGGCTGCGCAAGTCGGTCGCGAGCGATCTGCGCGAACTCGGGCGAGATCTCAATCCCGATACCCGTTTTTCCGGCCTCGCGAGCGGCTAAAACAGTCGTGCCGACCCCAGAGAACGGGTCTAACACGACTCGGTCGGCCGCATTGGTAAAGCAAGCGATGGCGCGACTGGCCAGCGCTAGGGGAAACATGGCAGGATGCTTTAACTGCTGTTCTTCACTAGTCTTACGCAGATCAGACCAGATCGAAATCGAATATTTCGTCCAGGTCTTGCCGTCAAGCTCATTGGCATGCAAACGGCCGCCCGTCTCATCGCCAGACACTGCCATGCCAGCTTCGGGATCGGGAGAGCCGTTGGGAGGAAACAGTACCAGTTGTTCTGACTCGATTTCCATACCGGCCACCTATTCTCCACTGCGGAAACTATAGTATACTCGATCCCGTTTGCCCGCGCGTGGGCGAATACAGCCGATCTCGATCACGGAGGGCGCACTTGAAACGAATCATCGGGTTGGCGCTGGCGCTGGCGATCTGGTTAGCCACAGCGGCACTGGCCGCCGCGCAGCAGGCCGCGCCGCCGGCAGCCGTCCCCACAGCGACCCCTATTCCGCGACCGGCGCCGATCAGTTCGGCCACTTCAGGGCACGGCGCGACGATCAACCTGTACTTCGACAAGCTGGCCCAGGGACAGGTCGGCGTGCTCCAGGCCGCTGGGCCAGATCTGGCTGGGCTGACGGTGCGCTTCGCCGACCGCGCCATCGAGGGTTTCCTCTGGCCGGGCGAAGGCTATTTCGCGCTGATCGCGCCGCGCATGGAGCAGTCGGCGCGCCGCTACAACCTGGATGTGTACCTCACCTATGCCGACGAGCTGCGCGAGACGGTCAACCTACAAGTCGAGGTGACCGGCGGCGGCTTCATCACCCAGGACGTGCCGCTGGCCGCGGATAAGACCTACCTGCTCGACCCAGAACTAGAACGGGCAGAGCTGGCGCGGTTGGAGAGCCTGTTCAGCATCGTCACGCCGCAGATGCTGTGGCGCGGCAGCCGCTTCGACCTGCCCATCCCCGGCGGCACGCTCACATCGCCGTTCGGCGCTTTCCGCACCTTCAACCGGACCTTTCAGACGCGCCACACGGGTTGGGATATTCGGGCGGCGCAGGGGCAGCCGGTGCTGGCCAGCGCCGCCGGCACGGTGGCCTTCGCCGGCTTTCTGGACATCCGCGGCAGCATCGTGGTGGTGGATCACGGCTGCGGCGTATATTCGACCTACTCACACCTATCACAGGTGCACGTCACCCGCGGCCAGAGCGTGACCGCCGGCCAGGTACTGGGCACGGTCGGCGCGACCGGACGCACCAGCGGCGCTCACTTCCACTGGGAGATCGCGGTCAACGGCGTCTTCGTAGACGCCGCCCGCTTCATCCAGACCTGGCTGCCGGGGACGGAGCGCTGACGCGGGCGGTCACTGGGCGGCGTTGTGCCCGCGCCCGTCGTCGGCGAAAGCGGTGAAGCGCATGAAAGCCCGCTCCTGCGGCGTCATGTCCACCGGATACTCGGTCTCGTCGTAGGCCTCCAGGATGCGGTAGCCTTCTTTGATATAGCCGCGGATGGTGTGCAGGCTGATGCCCATCTCGTGGGCGGCCAGATGCGCCGGCATCCCCTCGACCACACACAGCTTGATCGCCTGGCGGATGCGGTCGGTAAGTTCGGGGTATTTGCGCCGCTCCGGCAGCGGCGTGGCGTGCAGCAGCCGCCGGTTGGCGGAGTGGGCGCAGGCGCGGGCGACGCCAGCCGTGACGATGAAATCGTGCTGCAGAGCGTACACCGTCGCCCAGGCGATTTGCAGCCGCACCTCCTGCTTGAGCAAGAAGCCGGAGGCGCCGCCGTCAGCCGCCGCCTCGATCATGGCCAGGTCGGCCACCTGTTCCAGGCAGATCACGCGCACGCCGGGGACCTGCGCCCGCAGCCGATCCAGCACATCGCGCAGCACGGCCGGATGGCCGAGATGATCCACCGCCAGCAGTACCACGTCTGGGCGCTCCGGGGGCGCGACGTGTTCGAGGTGCGCCCACAGGTCGTCCAGCGTCTCCGATAGATGGGTGACGCGCGTCCGCCGATCCCACGCCAGAAAGCCGTTGATGGCGTGCAGCGCGTAGAAATCTGTATCGACGACGACCACTTTCAGGTTGATATCGTTGATGCGGTTCATCAGTTCTGCCTCAACTGCTGACCCTCAAGCCCAGGGCGACCAGGCGCCCACCCGATCGCGAGCCGCTTAACTAGTGTACGCCGTCCGCCGTCCGCCGTCTAGCAGATAGGCGTTAACACCCGCACAATGGCCGGCAGCCAGAACGAACAGAGCCGGGGTGGCCCGGCTCTGCTGCGTGAACGAAGTCCTCAGCGGCTTACTGCGGGGGCAGCAGCACCGCGTCGATGATGTGGATCGTGCCGTTGGCGGCGTCCACATCGGTGGCGACCAGCTTGACCGAGCCGTTGATGACCACGTTACCGTCCTCGTCAACCGCGAAGTTGAGCTGCGCGCCCTCCAGAGCGGTGTCCACCGCCAGCGGATCCATGCTCATGCCCATATGCTCTTCCAGCATCCCAGCCAGCGCCTGCGATCCAACCACGCCCGGCACGACATGGTACAGCAGCACGCTGGTCACCAGCGCCTGATCGGCCAGCACTGCGTTGAGCGTCTCCGCGCCCAAGGCGGCGAAGGCGTCATCGGTCGGGGCGAACACCGTCAGCTCGGCGTCAGGGTTGCTCAGCGTCTCCAGGACAGCGGGATCGGCGGCCTGAACGGCGGCCAGCAGCGAAGTGAACTGGGGCGCGTCGGCATTGCTGGCGGCCTCGACGACCAGCTCGGCGATCGTCTTGCTCTCCGGCAGGATGACCGCGTCGATCACATGGATCACGCCGTTGCTGGCCTCGATATCGGTCGCCACCAGATTGGCATTGGCATTGACGAGGATGTCGCCCGCCTCGCTCAGGGTGAAGTCGATGTACTGGCCGTTGAGCGACGGCAGCTTAATGATGCTGGAATCGGCAGCTTCAAATGCCGCGGCCACGTCGGAGGACATCAGCTTGCCATCGACCACGTGGAACAGCAGGATGCCGGTCAGCGCGGCTTGGTCGGCTAGCACGCCGTTGAAAGCTTCCTCGCCCAGCGCTTCGGCCAGGGCGGCGAAAGCGGCGTCGGTCGGGGCGAACACGGTCAGCGCGGCTTCAGGGTTGGACAGCGCTTCCAGCACCGCCGGGTCGGCAGCCTGAACCGCGGTCAGCAGGGTGGCGAATTCCGGGTTGTCGCCGGTGGCGGAAGCCACGACGATCTCGGCGATGGTGCCAGGCGTGTCCTGGGCGAAAGCCGGGACAGCGGCCAGCAGCATGGCGATCAGGCTGAGCAGGACGATGAACTTACGCATGATGCAACTCTCCTCAGTCAAGTTAACGATACAATCTAGACCATGTCCACCTATTGAACATGTTTCATTGAATAAGTGTCGAGGCTTTTGTTAAATCTCTTACGAGTGGGGCGTGAACAGTCTATGAGTGAGCGAGGCTCTTAAACGTATCTGAAATCAGGTTGTAAATGCGGCCAAAGCCGGCGACGAAGCGCCCCCGCATGAACGGCAGCCGGTACAGGTTGAAATCGCCCAGCGTGAACGTCTGAGCGGCGGCGGGGAATTTGGCAAGGTAGATGTGCCGCGCCGCCTCATAGGCCGCGGTCTGGCGCTCCAGCGGTTCTACCGCGCCCTCCAGCGTGACGCGCGCCAGCTGGAGCGGGTCGGCCTGGCCATCGTCGGGCTGGTGGATGAGCAGGCTGAACGGCGCGCCGCCGATTAGACCAGCCGTATGGCGTGCCAGGCGCGAAGCGTGCACCAGCGCCGCGCTGAAATCCGGCAGGACGGCGAACGGGAGCAGCCCGCTGGAGGGCGCGCCGTCCACCAGCACGGCCAGCGCCAGCACGCGCTGGCGCGTCAGCAGATCGAGCAGCAGGGCGCGGTCTTCAGGCGTCATCTACAGGAAGAAGTCGCGCAGCGCATCGCGCACATCGTCCACGATGGCCTCCCAGGGCGCATCTGGATGCCGAGTGATGACCAGCGTGCTGCCCCGGATGGCGAGCGCGGCGATGCCGGCGGCGCCGTTGAACAGCGTCTGGGCGAGGGGCGACCCCTGATCGCCCGCCTCGAAGTCTGGATAAAACTCATCGCCTGCCGGCGCCAGCGGCTGGTTGGTGATGATCTCCACCACGTCAGGATCGGCCGTGGGCCGCATCTCCACCGTGATATACTCAGACATGCTCCTCAGCCTTCAACACTTTCACCGGATCGCCCACCCGGATGACCCCGCCCACGATGACATCGGCCATCATCCCCATCTGGCCGGCGGCGGCCGTGCGCGGCTTGCGCTGGCAGCGCTCAAACCGGTCGCAGCCGGTGCGCGGCTTGACGATCTGGATGATGGCCTGCGCCCCTAACTGCAAGCGCGCCCCGGCGGGCAGGTTGTCCACATCGAGCTGGTGGATGACGATCTGCTCGCCCATCTGCCCCGGCTCGGTGTAGAAGCCCTGCACGCGCAAATTGGTGAGCGTCTCATAGGACATGATGTTGAGCTGGCGGCCGGCATGGCCACCTTTGGCGTCGCCTTCGATGCCGTAGCCGGCGATGAGCGTGGCCTCGTCGAGATCCAACCGCAGGTACTCGTCAGGCGGCGGCTCCATCCCGACAGGCTTGTAGACGATGCTGACGATTTGAGTCATGTGGGCTTCTCTAAATAGTCCAAAGTGTGTCAGCCTGGATACCAGATGATGCGTGGGTCATCCGCCGCCCGCTGGTAGTCCCAGGCCTCGTCGGTCATACGTTTGAGATCATACACCGGCCGCCAGCCCAGCACAAAGCGGGCTTTGGCGTTATCCAGCCAGGTCGAATGATAGGGCGTGATGATGTCCACCGTGGGCAGCCCGCGCGACTGGGCCAGATAGTCGCCCAGCTCGCGGTAGTCCACCGGCTCGTTCATGCAGATGTTGAACGTCTGCTGGCGGGCTTTCGGGTGGTCAATGGCGCAGAAGATGGCCGTCACCAGGTCTTCGACGTGGACGAAATTGCGTTTGACCGGCTGGCCGTCGGGATCGAGCATGACGGGGATGGTCTGCGTCCGCACGTACTCATCGGCCTGTTCGGGCGTGACGTACTCGCGCCAGCGCGGGGCGCCGAACACGTCCTCCCCGAACGAAAGCTGATACTTGAAATCGTCCTTCTCCATGATCCAGGGCGCACGCAGGCAGCACCCGTTCAAATCGTATTGGATGTAGTACTGCTCCAGCATGACTTCTTCCAGCACTTTCGACAGCGCGTAGCAGCCTTTGTAAGGTGTATGGCGCTGAGTCTCGGTGACGGGAATGGGATGCGGGTAGACGAAGTGGCCGACGGCGTTATCGCCCCCCAGCAGGATGAACTGCCGGAAAGCAGGACTGACGCGGCAAGTCTCCAGCAGCCAGAACAGGCCCTTGATGGCCACATCCATGACCTGCTCCGGCGTCTCTTTGACAGTCGCCAAGTGCAGCACATGGGTGACGCCGTCCAGCGCCTGCTCGACCGTCTCACGGTCGGCGATGGAACCGCGCACGATCTCCAGGCGGTCGCGCGGCGGCAGGGTGCGGTTGTGGACGAGCGCCCGCACGGTGAAGGCGCTGAAACGAGGTTCTTCAAAAAAGCGGCGTAGAAACGCCTGGCCGACCTTGCCGGTCGCGCCGGTGACCAGAATACGCGGAGATGACGTCATGTTCCCAACACACTTCCTTGAGACAGCGCAGGCAGCAGGCGGCAGTGTTTGTGCGCCGCCCATGATTGATATTATGACGCGAAGCGGACGCGCCGGCCAGCCATCTGGCTTCTCACGGGCGTGTTCGGATTTTGGGGCTGACCTGCGTGCTCGCCCCTACAAACCGTACAGTGATGTAGGGAACGACCTGGGCGTTGTCCTGCAGGAAAGCAGCGCCTACCTCATTTCTGAATACACCCGCTTCTCACCCCCGGCGGCGCAGGCGCGTCAGGATGGCCATCACCTGGGCGTATTCGCGCTCATACTGGTCGGCCAGCTCGCGCAGGAAGTTGCGCCCACGCCGCCGCGCCAGCTTCTCTTCGACCTTCAACTGCATCAGCGCGTTGTTCAGCAAACTGGTGCGCGTCGTGTTCAACTCATTCACGCGCGCCTGAAGCACAGCGCGCTGGCCGCGCAGCGCCCGCAGCCGCAGCACCGCCACCGGTTCATCTGGGTTGGCTTGGTCGCCCAGTTCGGCCAGCATCCGCAGCGCGTCCAGGTCCTGCTCGGCGTAGGTCTGATTGATGAGCGCCATCAGCCGGGTGCGGTAGCTGCGGTCGGCGGCGCTGGTCGCCAGATCAGGGTGGTAGCGCCGCGCCAGCAGCCGGTACAGCCGCTTCAAGGCCGCTTCCGGGTCGCCAGCCGCGCTGGCATCCAGCGGCTTGATTTTGGGGACGGGCGGCTCCGCCGCGCGCGGCTGCTCCCACACCCGCCGGTACTGCTCTTCGACCGGCACATGATCGGGCGGCAGGGCAAAAGCCGCCTCCAGCGGGCGCAAGTCGGCATACTGCTCCAGATACCGCTGGCGCTCCAGCTCTTCGACCGCCTGCTGGGCGGCGCGCAGCTTGGCGCGCGCCGGCTCGACGATCTGCTGGTAACGCGCCTCAAAGTCTGCCAGCTCGGCCTCCAGATCGTTGATCTCGGCCTGGATGCGAGCTGCCTCGCGTTCTAACCGGCGAATATCAGTTTGTACTTGGGCAATCTGCTGCTGGACGTCAGCGCTCATCGGTCACGTGGGCGGGTGAACTGTCGGCAGCGTGAAGGCGAAGCAGGCGCCCGGCAGCGGGCTTGCCGTGTCTACCCAGATCGTCTGGCCGTGGGCCTCCAGCGCCAGCTTGCAGAACGTCAGCCCCAGGCCGACGCCGGTGCTATTACGGCCCCCTGACCGGTTATCGCCCGCCTGGCGATACTTGTCGAAAATGCGCTCGCGCTCTTCTGGTGGGATGCCCGGCCCGCTGTCGGCCACCTGCACCAACAGCCGGTGGCGCACCGGCTCCGGCGTCACGACGATGCGGATGGCGCTGCCGCTCGGCGTGTAGCGCAGGGCGTTGTCGAGCAGGTTGATGAACACCCGCCGGATGCTGTCCGCGTCTACCTGAACCGGCGGCAGATCCGCCGGGACGACTCGTTCGACCGTCACCTGCGCTTTCTCGATCGAAGGCAGCAGCGTCTCGATGGCTTCCTCGACCAGCGCGCTGACGGCCGTCGGCGTGATCTGCAGCTCGAACTGGCGCGCTTCCAATTTGGCGATCTCCAGCAGGCTGCCGACCAGCCGGATCAGCTTCTCGGCGCTGGCAGTCGCCAGCGACAGCGTCTTTTCGGCGATGGGATAGTTGGCCAGTTCAGGGATGCTGTCGCGGGCGATGCGGATGGCGTTGATGATGGACGCCAGCGGACCGCGCAGATCGTGGACGACCATGTTGGTGATCTCATCGCGGTAATCCGCCAGTTTGCGGGCCTCGGTGATGTCGCGCAGCACCAGCAGCCGGCCGCTGATGAGGTTATCCTTGTCAATGACCGGGGAGCCGATCTCCTCAATGTACAGCGTCTGGTTGGCGGCGCTCTTGCGTTCGAACTGATGGCGGGTGATCCGCTCCGGCTCGTGCTGCAGCACATCGGCCAGCGACTCGATCGCGGCGGGCGGGTAGCCCGGATGGTCCTCCGCCAGGTCCGCATAGCGCCGCAGCACCTCGACGAACGGTTCGCCTCGATGTTCGGACAGCGCCAGCCCAAGCAGCCGCTCGGCGGACGGGTTGGCCTCGGCCAGCCGGCCTTCGTGATCGACCAGGATGATGCCGTCGCGGATCGAATCCAGGATGGCTGACATCCGGCCGCTGGCGTCTCGAATGCGCTCATGCAGGGCGGTATTCTCCAGATGCCCGCCAGCTTGGATCACCAACTGCGTCAGCGCCGCCAGCTCGCGCGGTTGGAACCGGCGTATGCCGCTGAAGATGACGCACAGCACCTCGCGCACGCGCTCGCCGCGTTTGATGGGCGCGGCGGCGATGCTGAGCGGACCAGCGCCGGCGTCCGGCTGGCTGATCGAGGCGGCCTCAATCACCTGCAAGGCGCCGATGCGCGCCGCGCGGTAGGCCGTCTGCCGCACCACATCCACGCCTGGGCCGGGGCCGGCCGGCTCGACCGACTCCAGGCTGGCGAGCACAGTCAGCCGGTCGGCCGAGGCGTCGTAGCGGAACAGGACGGCATACTGGCATTCGAGCAGCTCGCGCGCGGTCTCCACGGCGGCCTCGGCCACCGTCTCGGTGTCGACGGCGCTCGACAGCCGCAGCGACAGCTCGCGCAGATGCGTGAGCGTATCCACCTGATGGCGCAGCTCTTCCAACAGCCGGGCGTCTTCGATGGTGATGACGGCGTATGCCGCCAGGTTGGCGAGGAACTCGATCTGCTCGGCAGTGAAAAAGGCCGGGCGGACGCTCTCCAGATTGAGCGCGCCGATCGCCTGGCCTTCGCGGATGAGGGGAACCGCCAGCGCTGACCGGTAGGCCATGGGCGCGATCGGAATATAATCGGGATCGTGGGCGTTATCCGGCACGATCACCGGCACGCCGGTCTGCACTACCCGCCCCAAGACGCCGTTCGCCCGGCCTAAACGGGCATACGCCCGGCGCGGCTCCGCCTCTTCGGCATCGCGTTCATATTGATGAGAGACGATCCAGAAATCGCCAAACTCGGTGAGCAGCGCCAGAGCAGCCATGTCGGCTCCGGTCAGCCGCGCGGCTCCGTCCAGCATCATATGGATGGTGGCGGGCAGATCATGCGCCGACGAGATGTGCTGCAACAGGTTCTCGATCAACGCCTGTTGTTCTGTGCGGCGGTCGAGCGTGCGCACCGTCTGCATGTACAGCCGAGCGTTGCACACCTGGCTGCTGAACTGGCTGACGGCAGCGCGCAGCAGCCGCTCTTCGCGATCGTTCAGACGGCACGGCGTCGAGCAGCCGACCAGTGCTGCACCGAAGACCTCGCGCTGGATCGCCAGCGGGACGAGCACGATCGTCTCCAGCCGGTAGCGGGCGAACAGCACGTTCAAGCCATCGGACAGACCGGGCTGGCCGCGCTGATAGGTGCGCATCTGCTGCAGACTTTGCAGCTCGGTGATGAACGGCAGCGGCTCCGCCTGGGCGGCGGGCGCGGGCGGCGCAACGCTCAGCATCCGGACGCGCGGCTCGTGGTCGTCCAGCATCAACACAGCCGCCCAGTCCACGCCCATCATCTGGCGAATGATGGCCGAGACTTCACCGGCGATGCATTCCGGCTCTAGGCTGGCCGCGGCCACGGTCGACAGGTGGACCAGATGCGCCGTCTCGAAGGCGTATAATTCTAGGTCGCGCAGCAGGTCGGCGTTGTCGAGCGCCGCCGCAAGCTGGTTGACCAGGCTGCGCAGCAGGTAGATCTCGTTCTGTGTGTGATCGTGCGGCCGGTCGTGATAGACGCCCAAATAGCCGAGCATGCGCGCGCTGGACTGCAGCGGCAGCTCGGCCAGGGCGCGAAAGGTGCCGATCTGCGCCAGCTCAGCCAAAGCACCAGCAGTGCCGGCCTGGCGCACATCGGCCGCCAGCCGCATCTGGTCGTCGGCCACGCCGTCGGGTGGGCGGAAACGGGCGCGATAGGCGGAGTCGAGGCCGACCGCTTCCGCCACCGCCAGCTCGCCCGTCTCGGGCTGGCGCAGGTAGATGGCCGCTTTGTCGGCACGGGCGATATCCAGCGCCATACGGCAGGCCGTCGCCAGGGCGCGCTGGCGGTCGAAGTCCAGCATGACGTTGTACGACGACTCGTTCAGCCGTGCCAGATTGTCGGCCAGATCGGCGCTCAGCGCCGCCTGATACTCCGCCTGCCGGTAGCGAACGGCGTGCGCCATCACCAGAGCGAGGCTGAGGATGAACACCGCCGCGTCAATGGCGTGGTAGATCAACGGCAGGATGACGGCCAGCGGCAGCGGCAGCACCCGCGCCAGCATGGGGCGTAGGCCGTCGCTGCCCTTCAGCTCAGGCGCACCAGGGGGAAGCAGCCGGCGCCACAGCAGGGCATGCACCGCTTCGGCGACGGCGAACGCGCTGAGCAGCGCCGCCAGCAGCGGCAGCCAATCGGCGGGCGAGATAGTGCGCAGCGGATGCTGGCCGTCCAGCGCCCGGTACACTGCGGCGGCGGTCGCGGCCGTCGCCAACGAAACAGCGCCCGCTGCCAGCCCGCCCTGCGCTTGTTCACGCAGCGAGGCCGGCGGAAGCTGGAACCGCGCCGCCCACCGGCGCTGGATTGGCACGCTGATGAGCTGCCCGACCACGATCACCGCCACCGCGTGCGGCAGCCCCAGCGTCAGCCAGGGGATCAGCGCGCCCACGTTCCGATAGCCGTCAGGCTTCCAGGGCGGCGTCAGCGGCCCAACGACGGTGTAGAAACCCAAACAGGCGGCCAGCGCCAGCGCCGCCGAAACCGCGCCGCTGAACTGAGGCGCTGCCGTCAGCAGCACCAGGACGGCGGTCAGCACCAGCCCCCCCAGCACGGAGACTGCAAGCCAGCCTCGCCAGCGCCGTGGTGGTGAGAGGTTGTGGGGCGCGTCTCGGATAGTTCCTGGCTGGGTCATGCAAGTCAATGCCCGTGCTGCTCAGGCTTTTTAAGGTTTTGGAATGCAGACCTAAATTAAATTATGCCGTAACACTCGTAGATTGACCAGCGAAATGAGGCGGTGTCCAGATCAATCGGCCTGAGATAAAATATACGCCCAGGCGGGGCTAGCAGCCAAACGGGATGGCGATGTTGGGCGTCACGCCGATGTCGTACAGATCATAGCGCAAGATGACCTGGCCGCTGACCGGAAGCTGACGGTCAAAGATGATGCTGTCAGTGACGTCCAGGTTGACGTAGAAGCGCACCACCGCGTCATGGGCGGGGGCTACCCACAGCTCGCCGCCGGTCAGGGTGAACATCCCGCCCTCGGCCGGCCGGATGGACGGCAGATGGAGGTCGGCGGCGGCGAAGGTGTACTGCCAGGCCTCCTCGCCGTTGATGACGGCGCGTTTGCCGGTGGGCGTCGCCCGGCGGACGCCGCCGACCAGCGTGCCGGCCCGCAGATCGGCGGCGGTGGCGGCATCCGGGGAATCGGCGAGGCACATGTCCTGGCGCACGAGGAAGGCATCCGGCCCCAGGCGCACGGCCTCGAACGCGTTGTCTTCCGGCCCGAGCAGCTCGCCGGCGGTTTGCACCACCACCCGCCGCGCCGAGCCGATCTGACGATACCAGACCTCGGCGCTGGCGGTGGCGCTGGCCGGCCGGGGCGTGCGCGCGAACACGCCGTCGAACTCCAGGTGGACGATGTAGCGCCAGCCCGGCAGCGCCGTCAGGCCGGCGTCCACCTCGGGGTAAGCGACTGGCCCCTGATAGGCCGGGGGCGGCGCGTTCTGCGTCAAAAACTGGGCGGTCGCCAGGCTCTCAAACGAGGCGGGGGTTGGCAGATCTTCCAGGCGCTGACCGCGCTGGCTGCTGCAGCCCGCCGCCAGCCCCGCCAGCAGGATGAGCAGCCTGTAGAAGCGTCGCGAAGTGATCATAAGGCGAATTGTAGCGGCGGCAAGCCCGTATTGACAACCCTACCCGCATTCGCTACAATGCCCTCATCAAGCGCTGAAAAGCCGCTTGAACCCTGCCTGCTGAGCATGCTATAATGCCTCACTGCGCCACCATAGCTCAGTTGGCAGAGCAACCGCCTTGTAAGCGGTCGGTCCTGGGTTCGAGTCCCAGTGGTGGCTTGCGACGCGGCGGTTCACAATACGATAGGGGTCGGTGTCCCGAGCGGCAAAGGGGGCGGACTGTAAATCCGCTGGCGGAAGCCTTCGCAAGTTCGAGTCTTGCCCGGCCCACTTCAGGTTCATCGGCCTGAGCGCGCCTCAGTAGCTCAGTCGGTAGAGCGCACCCTTGGTAAGGGTGAGGTTCACGGGTTCGATCCCCGTCTGAGGCTCTTCCAGCAGCTTGCACGAGTGAAAGGCGGATAGCGTACTATGGCGAAGAAAGGCAACCGGGTTCTCGTGAAGATGCGCAGCACGGAAAGCGGGCACATCTACTACACCCAGAAGAACCGCCGCAACGACACCGCGCGGCTGGAATTGAGGAAGTATGATCCGATCGTCCGCCGGCATGTGATCTACCGCGAGACCAAGTAGGCGCGAGCCGCACCGGAGGGCGCGCGCCGCCGTCTGCTATAGGGGAGTAGCTCAACTGGCAGAGCAACGGCCTCCAAATCCGTAGGTTCCGGGTTCGATTCCTGGCTCCCCTGCTCACCTAGGCGAGACACCGTCATTACAGGCGGTGTCTTGCATCATAGGGTTACCACCCGGCCACCACCGCCAAGCTTGATCTGGGAAACGAGGGAGAAACCAGCCCCATGTCCGCAAACGAAAAAGCATTCGACCAGAACAAAGGCCGCCGGGGACGGCTGCGCCGCCAGGCTCAGTCCGCGCCCGTAGACAGCCTTGAGGTGGACGACGACCTGCAAGAAGATGAGGACGAGTCCGCCAGCCGGGCCATCACGCCGGGCAAGGGGCGCGCCACGCCGGGCCGGCGCAGCCAGGCTCAGATCGAAGAAGCGCAGTCCGGCAACTTCATCACCCGTCCGCTGCGCCGCATCACCGAGTATTTCGCCGGCGTGCGCTCCGAAGTCCAAAAGGTCGTCTGGCCGACGCGCGAAGAGACTGTGCGGCTGACGCGCATCGTGCTGACGACGACTGTGCTGTCGGCGCTGGCGCTGGGGGTGATCAGCCTGTTGTTCACCGAGCTGTTCTCGTTGGGGCTGCGCTCGCCGCTGGTCTTCGGCGTGGTGTTCGTGCTAGTGCTGGGGGCATTCCTGTATTACCTGCGCCGCTCCAGCGGCCGCCCGATCAGCTTCTGACGTGTGGTAGGCGACGCCTCAGTTTCACCTGGATCAAGCGAGTGGAAAAGCGCGAGTATGTTTGAAGACGCTGAGCTGCAAGACGACACGGATTACGATCCGGAACCGATCTATCTAGATGACAATGAGGCTCCTGCCCGGCGCAAACCGGCGCACGCCGACGATGATACTTCCAGCCCACTTCTTGACCTCGAACAGCCGGCTAAAGCGGGCGGCGAGCGGATGTGGTACGTCATCCACTGCTATTCGGGCTACGAGAACAAGGTGCGCCACGCCATCGAGCAGCGCATCGAGACGATGGGCATGCGCGATAAGATCTTCGACGTGATCGTCCCCACCGAGGAAGAGATCGAAGTCAAAGAAGGCAAACGGCGCACTGTCGAGCGGCGCGTGTTCCCCGGCTATATCCTAGTCGAAATGATCATGGACGAGGACTCGTGGTATGTGGTGCGCAATACGCCCGGCGTCACCGGCTTCGTCGGCATGGGCACAGAGCCGACGCCGCTGCGCCCGGAAGAGGTGAAGGCCATTATGGATCGCATGGCCGAGGACGCGCCTAAAGTGAAAGTGACGTACAAAGTCGGCCAAAAAGTCCGCATCATCGACGGTCCATTCAACGATTTCATCGGCACGGTCGCCGCGATCGACCCCGACAAGTCCAAAGTGCGGGTGATGGTCAACTTCTTCGGGCGCGACACGCCGGTCGAGCTGGACTTTCTAGAAGTGGAGAAGGTATAGCCGCGCCGTGGCCGCGGCCGAGTCTGCCCTGTTCGGACAGGCCAGTTATGCACTACAATAGCCGCCGCGACGCGCCCGAAGTGCCTGCTGGCAGCCGCGCGCTAGGAGCCGCCGGCTGATTGAGCGAAGCGAGGAAACATGGCCAAGAAGATCAAAGCAATTGTCACGCTCCAGATCAATGCCGGCAAGGCCACGCCTGCGCCTCCGATCGGCCCGGCGCTGGCGCAGCACGGCATCAACCTGATGGCGTTCTGCAAAGAATACAATGCCCGCACCAGCAACCGCATGGGCGAGGTCATCCCGGCTGAAATCACCGTCTTCAGCGACGGCTCGTTCAAGTTCATCTTGAAAAGCCCGCCCACGACGTTCCTGATCAAGAAGGCCGCCGGCATCGAGAAAGGCTCGCCGTCGCCGCACACGCAGAAGGTTGGACGGCTGACTCGCAAACAGGTGCGCGAGATCGCCGAGATCAAATTCAAGGATACCAACGCGCTCGATCTGGAAGGCGTGATGCGCCAGATCGAGGGCACAGCCCGCCAGATGGGCGTGGAAATCGTCGACTGAGTGTCGTTCGGTGGGAGGGCGCGCCGCGCCCATCATGACCACAGGAGCTTGAAGCATGTCTCACGGCAAACGCTACGCCGCCATCGCCAAGCAGGTTGACCCCAACAAGGCCTACTCCCTCAGCGAGGGGGTGGCGCTGGCGAAACAACTGGCCACCGCCAAGTTTGACGAAACGATCGAGCTGCACTTCCGCCTGGGCATTGACCCGCGCCACAGCGACCAGCAGGTGCGCAGCACGGTGCTGCTGCCGCACGGGCTGGGCAAGAAGGTGCGCGTCCTGGTGTTCGCCGAGGGCGAAGACGCCCGTGCCGCAGAGGCCGCCGGCGCGGATGTGATCGCCGATGACCAAATCATCGAGAAGATCCAGAAGGAAGGCTGGCTGGAGTTCGACGCCGCCCTGGCAACGCCAGCCATGATGAAGAAGGTCAGCGCGGTCGCCCGCATCCTGGGCCCGCGCGGCCTGATGCCGAACCCGAAAGCCGGGACGGTTGTGCCGCCGGACGATCTGCCGCGCGCCATCAACGAGCTGAAAGCCGGCCGCGTCGAGTTCCGCAACGACAAGACGGGCAACCTGCATATCCCCATCGGCAAAGCCAGCTTCGATACCCAACGCCTGCTGGAGAACGCGCAGGCGGTCATCGACGCGGTCAGCAAACAGCGGCCGTCAGCGGTCAAAGGCCAGTATATCCGCCGCATCTTCGTCACGTCCACTATGGGGCCGGGCATCCGCCTGGAGAGCGGCGGCTCGCTCAACTGAACCTGATCCGAGGGCGCAGCGCGCCCTCGCGCTTTTTCATGCCTGTTCACTACGCCTCCGGCGATCCCCTGCTCAGCCCGGCCCAGACGCTCGCGTTCGGCCACAATGCCCGCGCCCGCGCCGAACTGGGCGCGTTCGAGCTGCGCCTGTTCGACCGCTACCCTGCCGCCTTCGCCGCCTATCGCAAGCGCGCTCAGGATGGGCGCATCCGGCCGGGGATGCCGTGGGTGTGGCCGGACTCGCAGCCGCGCCTGGCGTTCTTGGTCGTGCGCGAGACGGCCGCCGGGGCGGTGCGCCTGCGCTATGCCGAGTCGGCGGTGATGATGCTGGCGCGCGATTTTCGCCTGTACGGCGTGACCAGCCTGGCGATTGCCCCGCTGGCGGACGAGCGCGATTGGCCGGCGCTGAAAGCGGCGCTGGATCACTGGCTGCGCCTGACGCCGCTGTCGGTCGTGGTCTACGAACGCTATCTGCCCGGCGTGGCGGGGGAGTGAGGCCGGCGCGTCGGCAGTTGACGCCGCCGCCGGGGACGTGCTACAGTCCGACCAAATCGTGTGGGGAGATGTTCGGATGCTCAGACAACTAGCGCGGCTGGCGCAGCCAGCGCTGAACCTGCCGTATATCCGGCGCACCCGGCGCAACCACGGCCTGGAACATGCCACCATCACCGTGCTCAGCAGCCGGCGGCGGGTGCGGCTGTCCGGCCGCAGCGACGACAGCGGCTTCGTCATCCTGGGCGATGTCGCCACGGCCGACTTGGAAGCGGCAGTGCTGGAGGCGCTGCGGCGGATGCGCGGAGGCGAACGCGGCCTGGCCGTGCACCCCAACTGCGGCACGAACCTGGTGACGACTGGCTTTCTGGTCAGCCTGGTCGGGCTGTTCGGGCTGGGCGGCGCGTCCCGGCGGACGGGCTTCAACCGGCTGCCGCTGGTGATGACGCTGATGATGGCCGTCATCCTGTATTCGCAGCCGCTGGGCCTGGCGCTGCAGCGGCACTTCACCACCGACGGCGACCCCGGCGATCTGACGGTGTTGGGCATCTCGCGCCGCGAAGTGCGGCTGCCGCTCAGCGACCGGACGCTGGTGGTGCACCGCGTGGACACCTGGTCGAACTGAGATCCCCGGCAGCAGCGCGCGATGGCCAAGCCGACGCCGACGTTCTACATCCTGCACGGCGATGACGACTTCAGCCGCGAACAGGCACTGGCGGCGTTTCGCGCCCAGATGAGCGAGACGCCCAACGGCGACCTGAACACCAGCATCTTTGACGGCCAGACGGCCAGCGCCGCCGAGGTGTTGAACGCCGTCTGTTCGTACCCATTCCTGGCCGACCGCCGGCTGGTGATCGTCAAAGGGCTGTTGGCGTGGATCGCCCGCAAAGGCGCGGGCGACGCCGGCAAGCGGGCGCTTGAGCAGTTGGCGGAGGCGCTGCCGGAGCTGCCAGCGTGGTCGCGGCTGGTGTTCGTCGAGGCCGAGACGCTGCCGGACTCCCACTGCGTGCTGAAGCTGGCCCGCGAACTGCCCACTGGCTACGAGAAAGCCTTCCACCCGCCCCAGGATAGCACGGGCTGGATCCTCCAGCGGGCGCGCGACGCCTATCAGGTCGAGATCGAGCCGGCCGCCGCCAAAGCGCTGGCGCTGGCGACCAATAACGACCTGCGCCGCGCCGACAACGAATTGGTGAAGCTGGCCAGCTATGTGCACGGCCAGGGGCGGCCGATCACGCCGGCGGACATCGCCCGGCTGACGCCCTACGTGCCGGAAGCCAAGATCTGGGATATGGTGGACGCGCTGGCATTGGGCAAGGCGGACGACGCGCTGCGGCTGCTGCACCGGCTGCTGTACGAGCAGGATGAAGACCCGCTGCGCACCTACGGCGCGATCGTGCGCCAGTTCCGCCTGCTGCTGCTGGCGCGAGAATACCTGGACGCCGGCGGCTCGCCCAACGGTCTGGGCGATGCGCTGGGGCTGAAGCCCTACCCTGCCCGCAAGGCGGCCGAACAGGCGCGGGCGTTCTCGCTGCGACAGCTTGAAACGATCTACCGCGCGCTGGCCGACTACGACCTGCGGATGAAAACCGGCCGCATTGAGCCAGCGCTGGCGCTCGATCTGCTGGTGGCGAGCCTGGCGCGCTGAGGCGGCTACTTCGTCGTCTGGCTGGCCTGCCAGGCGTCGTAATCAGCCTGCGTGACCAGCGTCCCGCCGGTGACCTCGGCGTGCTGCAAACGCCGGTTGGCGTCGAAAGTGGCCTCTAACTCGACCGGACGGCATTTGTAGCTCTTGCCGCGCACGCTTTTGCGGATGAACAGCGTCTGGTTGTCGTCGGCCAGGCTCAGGTCATTGTTGCGGTCAATGCGCACGCGCACCACTTCATCGCACCCGTCGGGGCGGATATAGAAATACTCGCCGGTCGCGTCGCCTGCCGGGCGCGGCGCGCCGCCGAACAGCCGTTTGAAGAATCCCATCTCATCCCCTCATCGCTGACCGCCGACGCCAACGCCGGACGGTTCGCCGAATTATGAATACCCTGGACGGGTTGGCAGACGCTGATTATCGCTATGGCTGCTGCTCAATCGGCCTGCGGCATCAGCAGCCTGATCCAGTCTGTATACCGCTGGAAGTCGGCCGTGTTCAGCGTCAGCAGCGTATCGATGCCATTGGTCAGCATCGCGGCGACGATAATTAGCGTCGTGTATCTGCTTGCCGACCAGCCCGTAATCTCGCAGCAGCATCAGCAGAATGCGGGTAGTGGCACGGGTTTCATCCGCAATGCGAAATAATCTCAACACAGCGTTCACTTGGGCGAGTACACGGTCGGTTGTCAGGGGCACGGCTAAAGTACGTGGATGAGTCAACTGCACCAACAGCTCGCGCACGACCTGACGGCTGATCCACATCTCTGTCTCAGCTTTTCGCTGCGCCAGCACCAGCGCGCGACACGCTTCAGATTCGGGAAAACCGTCAATCAGACTTCGCAGTAGCACATTTGTGTCTACGAACGCTCTACCGGCCATCGTCTCCGTACCAATCCTCTCGCCGGATAGACGGCTCTTCATTGACCTCGACGCTCAGGATAGCAGCGTGGAACTGTTGTATCCACTCCTCAGCCGTCAGATGTGGCTGTCGGCGCCGGGTAAGCCGTTCTATCAGCGCCTCCTGCTCAGCCTCTGGGAGCTGTTCGACCAGTTCCAACAGAGTTTCATACGGGATCGTTAACTGGACGGGCATTACTCTGACCTCGCACAACTCGTAAGCGGTTGATGCTTCATCTGTATTATACGTCTATGCCCCCTAGCCGGGCGGCGGCGCTTTCGGCCTCGGACGCCAGGGCATGGCGTCCCTACCCAGACACGCATCGCAGGGACGGGCTTCTGTTCGTCCGGCTTCCGCCCGTCCGCCGCTGCCTGATCCCACCCCCAAAGTCGAATACGCCCGGGTCTGCGCGCCAACTCGTAGCGAATTATACCAGCCGCCAGAAACAAATGTTTAAACAAATGTTCAGCCAAATTAGAACTTTTGTGCTATGCTATGCAGTGTGAGCGTTCAGGAGGCCGCGCCGTCCGCGCGGACGGCGCGCTGCCCTTGCCGCCGGATTGCCGCCACGAACCGGAGGGTGAGCCGGCCGGCGCGGCCTCTTCAACGTCTATTTCTAATCCCAGCCGCGACGCACAGCGCAGGAGGGTCGCAGTCATGAGCCGCCGCTACACCGACGACCAACGCCAGCAGGCGCTGCGCGTCCTGGCCGCCTGCGGCGGGGATGTGCGCCAGGCCAGCGCCCGCACCGGCATCCCGGCCCGCACGCTGCGAACCTGGGCGCAGCGGGCGCGCGCCGCCGCGCCCGCCGACCCGGAAGACGCTATGCTCAATCTGCGCCAGCATCTGGTCGAGAACGTGCTGCGCCTGGCCGACTCGCTGGAAGCCAAAATTGACGACGCGCCGCTGAACCAGCACGCCGCCGCGCTGGCGCAGTTGATCGACCGGCTGATCAAACTGGCCGAAAAGCTCCCCCAGTCCGCCGGCGATGAGCCGGTGATCCGCGTGGAATATGTCGACGCCGACGGTACGACTCACGACGCCCCACCCTGGTCAGGCGGCGATCCTGCGGAGTAGCGCCCGCTTCCGGGTGGTGGCCTGCGGCCGGCGCTTCGGCAAGACCGAGGCCGGCAAGATCGCCATCCTGGAACGCGCGCTGCGCGGGAGCCGCTGCTGGTGGCTGTCGCCCACCTACCCGATGGCGTCGCAGGTATGGCGCGACCTGCAGGCAACCTGCGCCGGCGTCCAGATCAGCCGGGGCGAGCGCCGGCTGGACTTCCCCGGCGGCGGCTTCATCGCCATCCGCAGCGCCTTCGCCGCCGACCGGCTGCGCGGGGCCGGCCTGGACTTCGCCGTGCTAGACGAGGCGGCCTTCATGGACGACCGCGTCTGGCCGGAGGTGGTGCGGCCGATGCTGCTGGAGCGGCGCGGCGGCGCGCTGTTCCTGAGCACGCCCAACGGCCGCAACGGCTTCTGGGAGCTGTTCCAGTTGGGCCAAGACTCGGCTCAGCCGGACTGGGCGGCGTTCCATTTCACCTCGTTCGACAACCCGCTCATCTCCCGCGCCGACCTGGAGAGCCTGCGCCGTCAGACGCCGGCGCGCATCTGGGAGCAGGAGTACCTGGCGCAGTTCAGCGAGGACGCCGGGAGCGTGTTCCGGGGCGTACGCCAGGCCGCCACCGCGCCCGCCGCCGCGCCCATCCCTGGCCGGCGCTACGTGATCGGCTGTGACTGGGGCCGCGACCACGACTACACGGCGCTGGTCGTCGTAGACGCCGAGGCGCGGGCGGTGACAGCGGTCGAGCGCTTCAACCAGGTGGGCTGGGCGCTCCAGCGCGGGCGGCTGCGCGCCCTATACGATCGCTGGCGGCCTGCCGCGATCTGGGCCGAGTCCAACAGCATCGGCGCGGTGAATATCGAGGCGCTCCAGGCCGAGGGGCTGCCGGTGCGCCCGTTCGCCACCACCGCCGCCAGCAAAGGGCCGCTGGTCGAGGCGCTGGCGCTGGCCATCGAACGCGGCGAGCTGGCGCTGATCCCCGATGAAGGACTGCTGGGCGAACTGCTGGCCTACCGCTGCCAGCGGCTGCCGGGCGGCGGCTACCGCTACGGCGCGCCGCCGGGGCTGCACGACGACCAGGTGATGGCGCTGGCGCTGGCCTGGCACGGCGTCCAGCGGGGCGGCGCGGGCGTAGACTTCGTGTGAGCGCCCGCCGGCAAACCGTCCTTCATCCCGCCCAAACGCTCATGCTATAATGCTCGCCGTACTGTCTCTGGACGATGGGGTGATCGGGCGAATGTCTCTCCTGACGGCGACCAACCTGGCCAAATCGTTCGGCCCGGATGACATCTTCAGCGGCGTCAGCCTGGAGATCCCGCACCGGGCGCGCATCGCGCTGGTCGGCCCCAACGGCGCCGGCAAGACCACGCTGCTGCACCTGCTCATCGGCCACGATCTGCCCAGCGAAGGCACGATCAACCGGGCGAAAGGGCTGCGCATCGGCTTTCTGCCGCAGCGGCCAGAGCTGGCCGGGAGCCACAGCCTGTGGGAGGAACAGTTGCGGGCGTTCGCCGGGCTGCAGCAGATGGAAGCCCAGCTTCAGGCGCTGGAACACGCCCTGGCCGAACCGTCCGCGCCTGACGATCTGCTGGAGCGCTACGGCGCGCTGCAAGCCCGCTTCGAGCACGCCGGCGGCTACACCTACGAGAACCGCATCCGCATGGTGCTGGGCGGCCTGGGGTTCGAGCCGGACGACTACGCCGCCCCGCTCACCCGGCTGTCGGGCGGCCAGCGCACGCGGGCGCTGCTGGCCCGGCTGCTGCTGGAAGCGCCCGACCTGCTGGCGCTGGACGAGCCCACGAATCACCTCGACATCGCCGCCGTCGAATGGCTGGAGGACTTCCTGAAGGACTTCCCCGGCGCGGTGCTGGCCGTCAGCCACGACCGCTATTTCATGGACGCCTTCGCCTCGGTCATCTGGGAGCTGGACTTCGGCACGCTAGAGGTCTACCGCGGCAACTACAGCCATTACGTCCAGCAGCGCCAGGAACGCTATGAGCGCCGGCTGAAAGAATACGAAGCGCAGCAGGAGTTCCTCGCCAAAGAAGAGGACTACATCCGGCGCAACATCGCCGGCCAGAACACGCGCCAGGCCAAAGGCCGGCTGCGGCGGCTGGAGACGATGAGGAAGCGCGGCAAGCTGCTGGAGCGCCCGCGCGAACGCCGCACGATCCAGGTGCGGCTGGCGAGCGGCATGCGCAGCGGCGACAAAGTGCTGACCACGCGCGGCCTGGTCGTGGGCTACCCCGACGCGCCCGCGCCGCTGTTCAGCGTGCCGGACATCACACTGTGGCGCGGCGAGACGGCGGCGCTGATCGGCCCGAACGGCGTCGGCAAGACCACCTTCCTCAAGACGATCCTGCAGACGCTGCCGCCGCTGGCCGGCGAAGCGCGTTTAGGCGCGTCGGTGCAGGTCGGCTACTTCGCCCAGGCGCACGAACTATTGAACCCGCGCAACAGTTTGCTGGACGAGATCATGCTGGCCAAACCGATGCCGGTCAGCGAGGCGCGGAACTACCTGGCGCAGTTTCAGTTCACCGGCGACGACCCATTCCGGCTGGTGGAGACGCTCTCCGGCGGCGAACGCGGCCGCCTGGCGCTGGCCAAACTGGCGCTGGCCGGCGCCAACTTCCTGCTGCTGGACGAGCCGACCAACCATCTCGACATCGAGAGCCAGGAGATCTTGCAGAACGTGCTGGCGGCGTTCAGCGGCACGATCCTGCTGGTCAGCCACGACCGCTACCTGGTGGACGCGCTCGCCACCCAGATTTGGGCGGCCGAGCCGGGCAGCCTGACCGTGTTCGAGGGCACATACCGGGAGTATGTGGCCGCGCGCGCCAACCGGACGCCGCCGGCCGCCCCGCCGGCGTCTCCCGCCCCGGCGGCGAGCGCCCGCGCTGACGCCAACGGCCGGCGTCATGGGCTGAATCCCTACCAGTTGGCGAAGCGCATCGCCGAAGTCGAAGCCCAGATTCACGAGCTGGAGAATCAACTGCGGACGCTGACCGAGGCCATCAACCAGGCCAGCGCCGCCGGCGACGGCGGCCGGGTGGCGGAACTGGGCGAAGCCTACATCCAGACAGAAGCCAGCCTGCACGCGGCGATGACGGAATGGGAAGGGCTGGTGGACGCCTGACCGCCGAGTCCAAACGCCTCCGCTGTGGAGGCGTCTGGACATTCGGGGCAGCTCGTCCGGCGCGAGGTGGGGGGTCTCTGACGCCGGACAGTTTTAGCCTACCATGCGCCGCCTCCGGCTGATGGACGGCGCGCCTACGGCCGGCATACGCGCCGCCTACGCTGGCCGGGCGGCGGTCACCAACCCGCGTTCACGCGCTCAGGTTTTCCTCGGCCAGCCCAAACGCCAGCGTCATGCCGGCCCCGCCCAGGCCGTTGACGATGACGACGCCCGGCTGCGGGTGCAGGATCAGATCGGTCTGCCCCGGCAAGATAGGGTAGATGCCGTGCCAGCGCTCGGCGATGGCGAACGTCGGCGCTTGGGCGAAGGCGGTCAGATAGCGCAAGATGGCCTGGTTGATGTCCTCGCGCTCGAACGGGTCATGCGTGTGCCCGTACTCGTGGTGGTCGCCGATGGTGAGTTCGCCCAGCGCGGTCTGCGACAGCAGCACGTGGATATGGTGCTGAACGTAGAACGGCATTTCGGCTTCGATGCGCCGCCGCAGCGCCGGCAGCGCCGCGCAGTGGGCGAATGCGCGGTAGTGCAGCAGCGTGAGGCCGGCGCACAGGCTGGGACCGAGCTGCCAGCCGTCCGGCTGCGGGACGGTGCGCAGCATCTGCAGCTTGCAGCGGGTGATGCCGGCGGCGGCGTATTCACGCGGGAACAGCGTCTCGAAGTCAGCGCCGCTGCATACGAAGATGCGCTCAGCCTGCCAGCGCTCTGCCGGCATCTCGATGACCGGCGCGGCGATGCCCAGCACCGGCGCGGCGAACCGCAGCGTCACGCCGTACTGCCGTTCCAGCCAGCCGGGCAGCGTGCGGATCGCCTGGCGCGGATCGACGTTGAGTTCGGTGCGGCTCCACAGCGCCCCGCGCAGGCCGTCGCGCTTGACGGCGTGACTCCGCTCCGTCGTCTGATCGGGCGTCAGCAGCGCGCAGGTCTCGCGCGCGCTGGGGGTCGTCTCCAGGTACTCTTCGAGCACGGCCAGTTCATCAGGATGGTAGGCCAGGTGCAGCGAGCCGTTCTCCACGCACCACAGGCCGGCGTCGCGGCTGACTCCAAGCCAGATGCGGCGGCTGTGGAGCGCCCGTTCGAACAGGCGGCCAGCGGGCTGGCCGATCGGCCAGATCAGGCCGAAGTTGCGGATCGAAGCGCCAACCGCGCGCTCGCTGCGCTCAAACAGCGCCACCCGCAAACCCCGGCGGGCGGCGGCGTAGGCGTGCGCCAGGCCGACAATGCCCGCGCCAACCACGGCGACATCGGCGTGAAAGGTGTTCATGGCTGCTCACCGGCGCGCAGGCGCGCCTCAATCTGGTCGAGGGTGGCCGGCAGGTCTGCTAGGCTGCGAATGACGTAGTGCGCGCCGGCCTGGCGCAGCCGGGCTTCGATGGGCGCCAGCCGCGCCGTCAGCGCCGCTTCGTCCAGGCTGGCGACCTCGGCGGCGCTCAGCCCTAACTCGTTGCCGGTCTGCGACACCGCCACCGTCCAGGCGCCCGCATTCAGCCCTTCGACGACGTCGGGCACGGTATCGCCCACTTTGACCACCGCCGCGAACGGGTAGACGCCCAGGTTCATCGCGTTCTGGTACATCATCCAGGGGGCTGGCCGCCCGCCCGGCACGTCGCTAGGGCACACCACCGAGTCTGGGATGTAGCCGCGCTCCGCCGCCGCCGGCAGCAGCGCCGCCATCACCTGACGGTTGTAGCCGGTCGAAGACCCGATCTTCAACCCGCGTTCGCGGCAGGCCGCCACCGCCGCCAGCGCGCCGGGGGTCAACTCAGCGTAGTCAGCGACGCCGGCGATCTGCGCCGTCACCGACTGCGCGTACATCCGGTCAATGTCGGCTTCCTCGCAGGGGCGGCCGTGGACGGCCTGCCACTGCTGGGCTGCCGCCGGCTCCTGGGCGATGGCGCAGATGTGGTCGCGCTTCTCCAGTCCCATCGGCGCGCGCGCCTGGTCAATCGTGATGTGCACGCCGTTCTGCTTGAAAACCTCGACGAATACAGCCACCGGCGCGAAACAGCCGTGATCGACGACCGTGCCCGCCCAATCGAAGATGACGGCCTGCAGCGGCCCCGTGTACCGCCCGCGCCGTGGTTCCTGATGCATAGGAGTGTCCCTTCCGGTCTCCGTCAGCGCTGCCGCCAAACTTGTGTGCGCTGCTTCAACCCGCGTGTGACCAGTTCATACAGCAGGCGCACGCCGATGCCCGTGAAGAATAACAGCATGGACATGGCCGCCGCTGGGGCGGTATCGCCGGCGTCGTCCATGTTGACGATCATGATGGACGCCAGCTTCAAATTGGCAGAGTACAAGAAGATCACCGCCGAGACGGTGGTCAGCGCGTTCACAAAGTAGTAGATGCCGATTTCGAGGATGGCGGGCAGCGACACCGGCACGGTCACCCGCCAAAAGGTGCGGTAGAACGGGACGGCCAGCGAGGCCGACACCGCCTCGAACTCCCGATCCATCTGTTTGAGGGCGGTGGTCGCCGTGAAGAAGCTGACAGTGTAGAAGTGGACGATAGTCGAGAGCACAAGAATGGGCATCGTCCCGTACAGAAAATACAGCGGGTTGGCGGGACGGTTGAAGAAGAAAATGTACGCCAGCCCCAGCACCAGCCCCGGCAGGGCGACCGGCAGCGTCGAGAGAAAATACAGCGCCGCGCGGGTCTTGCCCAGGCCGCGCCCCTTCTCGATCATGTAGGCGCTGACGAAGACGATGATCGTCCCAAAAACGGCGGTCAGGCCAGCCATGCGCAGGCTGTTCCAGTAAGCGTCCAGCCCGCCGCCGGCCACCTTGCTGAAGTCGTAGTGCCGCCCGCTCAGCTCCAGCCGGTAGGGCCAGACATTGACGACCGAGGCGATCAGAGCCGTGCCGATGACGAGCAGAATGGCCAGCACGACCAGGATGCAGAACGCCAGCATCAGGCGGTCAAGCGTCGGGTTCGGTTTGGGCTGGTAGGGCACGGCGCGCGCGCTCAGCATCGCCACCTGCCGCCGCTGAGCAAAACGATCGATGGCGAAGCCGATGATGGTCGGGGTGAGCAGCAGGACGCTGACCGTGGAGCCCATGAAGAAGTTCTGCTGGCCGATCACCTGCTTGTAGATGTCGGTGGCCAGTACGCTGACCCCGTCGCCGATCACCTTGGGGATGCCGAAGTCCGTGATGACCAGGGTGAAAGCGACGAAGCAGGCGCTGATGATGCCATAGCGCGCCCCCGGCAGCGTGACGGTCAAGAACGTGCGCCAGCGCGAGGCGCGCAGCGCGGTGGCCGCCTCGTACAGGCGAGCATCGGCGAGAGACAGCGCCACCATCAGGATCAGCAGCACGTGCGGAAAGAGATAGAACACTTCGGCCAGGATGATGCCGGTCGGCTCTTTATACAAGTTGATGTTGAACTGGATCTCAAACGGCAGCGGCGGCACGGCGCGAATGTCGTAGCCGCCGATCAGCCGCAGCAGAAAATTGAACACCCCGTTGGTGAAGATGCCCTGGTTGCCGAACAGGTAAATGAACGCGATCCCGTGCAGCAGCGACGGCGCGAAGATCGGCAGCAGCGCCAGGGTGCGCAGGACGTTCTTGAACGGCATACAGGTGCGGGTCAGCGCGTAAGCGAAGACGAAGGCCAGCGTGACCGTGATGAGCGTGCTCATGGCCGAGATGTACAGGCTGTTGGCGAAGGACTGAGCCAGCGCCGGCGTCGAGAAGTACTGGAGGTAATTTTCCAGCCCGACGAACTCCCCCTGCCGGTTTTCCATGCTGCGGCGGATCAATTCGTAGAGCGGCAGCAGCACGAACGTCACCAGGAAAGCGCCCGACAGCAAGATCAGGCCTCGCATCAGCCAAACTTCGGTGTTGAGCGCGCGCGCGGCTTTGCGCTTGGCGGCGAGCCAGGAAGGCGGCGTGGTCGAGATCGTCGTCATGATGGGTACACGTGCAGAAAGTCTGCGGGCAGATGGACAGGGAGCAGGTCCTGGCGCGTCAGGTCAAGATCGCGCGCCTGCGCCATGGGCAGATCAAGGATGAAGTTCAGTTCTTCGGCGGCCAGGCGCAGCCGGTAGAACGCGCCTAGGAACTCGTGATGCTGAACCCGCGCTGACAGCGTGTTCTCCGCCGGCGCCGCCGTGGGGATGACGATGTCTTCCGGACGGATCGCCAGCTTCACGGACGTCCCCTGCGCCAAACCGTTCAGGCGCGACACCCGCAGTTGGTGCGCGCCGCACTGCACCCACCCCTGCCCGGCGACGACCCCGACCAGGAAATTCATCTCGCCGATGAAGTTGGCCACGAACGGCGTGCGCGGGTAGCGATACACCTCGTGCGGCGTGCCAATCTGCTGAATCGTGCCATGGTCCATCACCACGATGCGGTCGGCCAGGGTCAGCGCCTCCTCCTGGTCGTGTGTGACCATGATGGTCGTCACGCCGATGCGGCGCTGAAGCAGCGCCAGTTCCGTGCGCAGGCCGGCGCGGACGCGCGCGTCCAGCGCGGACAGCGGCTCGTCCAGCAGCAGCAGGCCGGGCGAAAGCGCCAGCGCCCGCGCTAGCGCCACCCGCTGCTGCTGCCCACCGGAAAGCTGCGCCGGGTACTTATGGGCGAAGTCGCTCAGCCCCACCAGCTCCAGCAGTTCTTGCACCCGCGCCTGGATCTGCGCGCGCGGAAGCTTCATATTCTCCAGACCATAGGCGATGTTTTTGGCGGCCGTCAGGTTGGGGAACAGCGCATACGACTGAAAGACGATGCCGAAATCGCGCTGGGACGCCGGCAGACGCGAGATATCCCGTCCGTCTTGAATGATCTCGCCCGCGTCCTGTTCTTCCAGGCCAGCGATGCAGCGCAGCAGCGTCGTCTTGCCGCAGCCGCTCGGCCCTAGGAAACAAATGAACTCGCCGGGATACACTTCCAGCGAAATATCCTCCAGCGCGACGAACGTGCGAAACGTCTTGCGCAGATGACGTATCTGCAAATAGGGCGTGGGGCGAGGCTCGTCCATCGGGTTCCCCCTGTCGTGAAGAAGGAAGAAGATAGATAGAGCATGAGCCTGCGCCCATGCTCTACCGCCTGCCAGAAACTTCCCGTATCAGCGGGGTTCAGATTTCGCGTCGTAGCGTTTCAGCCACTCGGCCAGAATGACCTCACGATTGGCGGCTGCCCAGTACAAGTCGTTTTTGATGAGCAGATCGACCGCATTTTCCGGGTAGCCTTCCGGCACGGGCAGGCCGGTGTCAAGCCCGGTGATGGGAAAGTTAGCGGCGTAAAGTGTCATCGCCTCTTCGCTGATCGCCCAATCCAGGAAGGTGTAGGCCGCCGGGTTGATCTCCGCCTTCTTCATCAGGGCATTGGCCTCCAGATCCCAACCGCTGCCTTCAGCCGGCCACACGCCGACGATCGGCTCGCCGCTGCGCGCCTGGCGGATCGCCCGGTAGCCGAAGGAGATGCCGATCGGATACTCGCCCGCGCCTGCCATCCGGCACGGCTTGGAGCCCGAGTGAGTGTAGACGGCGATGTTCTTGTCGAGCGCATCGAGATAGGACCAGCCGGGCAACTCGTTCACCGCTTCTCCAGACGGGAGCTCCTGCACCTCGGCGGCGTTCTCGCCGATCAACGTCTGGATGCTGCCATCCGCACCGGCCATTTGCAGGACTGCCGCCACCGACAGGAAGCCCGTGCCGGATGAGTTCGGGTTGGGCATCACGATGTAGCCCTCGTATTCGGGTTTGATCAGGTCACCCCACGACTCCGGCATAGGCAGTCCCAGCCGCTCAATCTCGATGGTGTTGACGCAGAAGGCGGTTTCATAGGCGTCGATGCCCACCCACGTGGGGACTTCGCGCGAGTCGCGGAAGCGGGGATCAATCTCCTCCAGGCCGGCTGGGGCATACGGTTCCAGCATGCCTTCCTGATCGAGTATCAGCAGGCTGGTCGCCGCCAGGCCCCAGATCAAATCTGCCTGCGGATTGTCCTTCTCCGCCAGCAGGCGCGCCGTGATCACGCCGGTGGAGTCGCGCACGATATTGACGGTGATGTTCGGGTATTTTGCATTGAAAGGCGCTAGATAAGCTTGAATCTGATCATCTTCCAAAGCTGTATAAACCGTCAGCGTGCCGCTGTCGCTGCCCTGCGCCAGCGCCGCGCCGGCGCTGAGCGCTAAACCCAACAGCGCGATCAGAATGAAAAGCTGGGTCAATTTCATCAGTTGTCTCCCCTGTCGTTGAGTTGTGCAAGCTAAATCCTGCCTAGGCCTGGAGACGATAGCGAGCGTTCTTTGCGAAAAGATTAATGATTATTTAAGGGATATGGAGAATTTACTGATAAGATGTTTAAGGAACCATTATGCTGTGCGGGGTGGGCGGCTGTCAGCAGCGATGCACGCGCTGCGGGCTGCACCCGACCAGCCCAATTTTTACAGCCACACACACTTGCAAACGGCCTTGAATGCGCTATACTAAAATATGTATGGGCAATTAGCTCAATTGGCAGAGCACTCCTTTGACGTGGGAGGGGTTATAGGTTCGAGTCCTATATTGCCCACAAACTACATTAATGACGCGAACATCCGGTCTCACAACCGGATGTTCGCTTTTGGCTGGGGTATTCAGCGTGTGGCTAATTGGCTGGTCGCCGTCTACGGCGACTCAAAGCTTCGCAGCCAGGCCAGCAGGTCGCTGATTTCCTGCGAACTCAAAATCTCGCGGAAGGCAGGCATCTCATTCGGCGGCGGGAAACCGGCGCTGATCGCCTCGACGAGATGGTCATCGCTGACGCCGCTCAGGTACTCAGGATCCACCACCACGATGCTGTTCGGGCCCACTGGCCTCTTGCCGTCTGAAGCGTGGCAGTTGGCGCACCAATCCTTGAACAGCACAGCGCCGTTGGCCGCATCTCCCTGGTCTGCCGATGGAGCCAACACAATGGGACCGCCGCTCGGCGTGAGGCTGTAGGTGTAGTTCAGCACGGCTTCTAACTGCGCGCCGGTGAGGGCGCGCATGCGTTCCCAGACGTGCCGGCTGACTTCATCGGCTTCCGCCATGGCGCTCTGATGCAGCGTCTCAATCGGAAACCGCTGCGAAAAATCGAACGTGGCCAACGTCGGCGCAGACCCGCCTTCGCCGTACAACCCATGACAGGGCGCGCACACACTGGTGAACAACGCCGCGCCGTTCGGCTCGGTGATGGGCGGCGGGACGTATGCTGCCACCACTGGGGGCGAGGTCTCCCAGCCGCGAATGTAGCGGACGATCTGCTCGATCTTGCGATCATCTAACGGACCGCCCTTAGCCAGGCTGAACGCCGCCATGCCGCGATCTGGCAGCCCATTGGCGATGATGTTGAATAGCGTGTCATCGGTAAAGGTCGTCAAGAAACCCTGGCTGCTGATCGGCGTGATGATGCTGCCAGGCCGCGCGGGATTCGGCCCGCCTTCTCCGAACTCGCCGTGACAGCTTGCGCACTGCTCGACGAACAGCGCCTGCCCAAGATCACTGGGGCGAGCGGGCACATTCAGGCCGGCGATGGCTGGAGCCGCTTCGGTTGGATGCGGCGCTGATATAAACGCCAGCAGCGTGAAGCCGATGATGACGACCCAGGAGAAGGTCAATAAAGCCATGATCAGCGGACGCTGGCGAGGATGGCGCTCTGGCCTGCGATCCAGCCATGGCAGCGCGAACAAGATCACGAACACCAGCGTCGGCAGGATGATCACGCCCACGATGACCAGATCGCCCGGAAAGAACTTCAACATTTCATACAGGAATAGAAAGTACCACTCCGGGCGCGGAATGTAGGACGAGTCGGACGGATCAGCCGGCGCTTGCAGTTCCGCCCCGACGAAGGCCGACAGCGCCACCAGGATCACGAAGATGACCAGCGCCACCAGCGCATCTTTGATGATCGCATTCGGATAGAACGGCTCGCCCTGGCGCTTAGCCGCCAGATACTGGCGCTCGTACTCGCGCTTTTCCTGTTCGTTCATGCTGACTGATCCCTCTCATCCTGCGGCAGTTGGGGCTGGCTGTGTTTCCACGGCGGGTTTGAGATGCCCAGACGGACGACCAGGAACAGATGAACGGTGACCACCGTCAGCAGCCCCGCCGGCAGCACCCACACGTGCGTGCCGAAGAACCGCGCCAGCGTGACGGCGGACAAATCCGGCCCGCCGCGCACCACCGTCAGCAGCCAGTCGCCGATCAGCGGCGTCGTGCCGACGAACTGGGTGCCGACTGTAGTCGCCCAGTACGCTTTCTGGTCCCAGGGCAGCAGGTAGCCGGTGAAGCCGAAAGCCATCGTGATGATCAAGAGCAGGACGCCGGTCAGCCAGGTCACCTCGCGCGGGTACTTGTACGCGCCGTAGATCACAACGCGGATCATGTGCAAGCCAACGAGGATGACCATAGCGCTAGCGCCAAAATGGTGCAGGCCACGGATCAACCACCCGAACAGCACCTCATTTTGAATGTAGTTGACGCTGTCCCAGGCGTGATCGGGGGTGGGCACGTAATAAATGGACAGCAAGATGCCGGTGATGATCTGGTTGATCATCACGAACAGCGTCGCGCTGCCCAGCGTATACGCCCAACCGGTCTTCGGGATTTTGCGCGCGAGCACCACCCGGTAGACATCATTGATGCCCGTGCGTTCATTCAACCACTGCCCCAGCCCCATGTTCAGGCCTCCTGGATCAAGATATTGTTGTTCGCGTCCACCTGGAACTCAACCCGCTTCAAAGGGCGCGGCGGCGGACCAGCGACCACATTGCCCTCCACGTCAAATCGCCCATCGTGGCAGGGGCAGTAGATGTAGCCCGCCTCATTCCAGTGAGTCCGGCAGCCCAAGTGAGTGCAAATATTCGACAGCACGGTGAAATTCACACCGTCTTCGGTATAGACGAAATAGGCCAGGTCAATTTGTGATTTGACCCAACCGGTCGTTTTATCGATGGTCACCGTGAACAGGGTAGGCACGCCGGTTTCAACCTGACTGGTGCGCGCCAGTTTCACCCAACCGCC
>CALAJK010000025.1 GCA_937922795.1 uncultured Anaerolineae bacterium | reverse complement strand
ACATCCCCTCCGAGCGATGGACGGCGAAGGGGATGAAAACGTCCTAAGTGCGCAGTGAGACGGCTCAGGCCTTGTCGCCGCTGCCGTCGCTGGCGGCGCCGCTGCGGCTCATAGCGCCCATCAACTGGTGCGCCATCTGGGTGATCTCCATCGGCAGCACAAATTTGGTGGACGGGCTGGAGCCGACGACTCGCAGCGCGTCTAGGTACTGGAGCATCATCGTCTTATCGTCCACATCTTTGGCCTGGCTGTAGATGGCTTGCAGCGCCATGGCAAAGCCCTGCGCTCGCAGCAGCTGCGCCTGGCGCTCGCCTTCGGCGGCTAGCACGGCCGCCTGCTTCTCGCCTTCTGCCCGCAAGATCGCCGCCTGTTTCTCGCCTTCCGCCACGGCGATTGCGGCCTCGCGCTCACCGCTGGCTTTGGTCACCATCGCGCGGCGCTCGCGCTCAGCGCTCATCTGCCGGTTCATGGCTTCCTGTACGTCGCGAGGCGGCTGAATCTCGCGGATTTCCACCGTGGTAATCTTCAACCCCCAGCGTTCGGTGATCTCATCCAGCTTCACCCGCAGCGTATCGTTGATCTGCTCGCGTTTGGCCAGCACGTCGTCCAGCGAAATATCGCCGATGACGGCGCGCAGCGTGGTGGTGGCGATGTTCACCGCCGCACTCACTACGTTGTCCACCTGTAAGACGGCGCGCTTCGGATCGATCACCCGGTAGTACACCAGGAAATCAATAGCAATGGGCGCGTTGTCTTTGGTGATGGCGGTTTGGGATGGGATATCCAGGAAACGCTCGCGGATGTCTACCTTGCGCGCTTGCTCGATGATCGGGACGATCAGCACGATGCCCGGGCCGCGCGTGCCCGCGTAGCGCCCCAGCGCCAGCACCACCAGCCGTTCGGTCTCCGGCACGATGCGGATCATCCGGCTGATGATGTAAAACAGGATCAAAATTAGGATGATGAGCAGGATCAGCGTTCCCTGGTTGGCCAGCATGTTGGTCTCCATCAGGCTTCTATCTCCTCTTCCGTATGCTCTGGCGCGTGCTTATGTTTGGCGGCTTGAACGATGAGCTGCAGCCCGTCGCGATCCACCACGATGATGGTGTCGCCGGCGTGCAGCTGACGGTTGGCCAGCGCCGTCCAGTGTTCGCCGTTCACCAGGACGGTGCCCATGAACTGTTTGCCGATCGGCTCAAAGGTTTTCACAGCTCGCCCGGTGACCCCGATGAGCTGGCCGTTGTCGTCAATCACTGCGGCTTGGCTGCGAGTTTCAGCCAGCAGCGGCAGCAGCACCAGACGATGGTACAGGATGGAGAAGCCGATGGTCGCCGCCACCAGCAGCCACGACACCGACATCTGGTTGAACAGGAATAACCCGCCGATGGCTTGCAGCAACAGACCGCCTTCGGCGATGCGCGCCCACTTCTGGCTGATGAACGGGATGAGCAAGAAGCTCAACACACCCAAAACCAGCAGCAGCACCGCCAGCCAGTTGGTCGGCAGCACCTGAAGCAGCAGCACCACCCCCACCAGCGCCACCAGCGCGATCACCTCAATGAAGCCGGTGCCGGGAACATAGGCCGCTGTGACTGCCATCCACAAGCCAAAGACGAGGACGAGGTAGACGATGTTCGGGTCGCTCACAATCCATTCTAGCAAGGTGTTTACCTCCCACTCGCTCATCTCAATTCCATTGTAACCAAATTACACCGTCTGTGCCCCCTAGAGTTTAGGGCAGCGCGTTATAAGCGCGTTATAATGAGCACAATTGAGCGGCGTTTGTCGCCTTGAGGAGTTTATGTCCGATCCACTACAACCGGCGCCTGAGTACCTGGTGAGCGATCTCGAAACGCTGCGGGTGCTGGCCGACCCCCTACGCATCCAGATCATTGAGCGTTTGACGCCTGCGCCGCGCACCGTCAAGCAGGTGGCCGCCGAACTGGGGCTGCCGCCGACCAAGCTCTACTATCACATCAAGCAGCTCGAAGAGCGCGGGCTGATCCAGGTGGTCGAGACGCGGCTGGTATCCGGCATTCTGGAGAAGCAGTACCGCGCTGCGGCCCGGCGCTACCATGTAGATAAGACTCTGTTCGCGCCAGCGTCGCCAGGCGGGCGGGAAGGCCTGCATTTGATGCTCACCAGCCTGTTGGACGACACACGCGATGACATCGAGCGCAGCGTCGAGGCCGGCGTGGTCGACGTGACCACGCCGGAAGATGTCAGCCGGCCGCTTCAGCGCACGCTGTTCCTGGCGCGCCACACCGTCTACCTGACCCCGGCGGAGGCTGAGGCATTCTACCGCCGGCTGCGTGACCTCTTGGACGAGTACACCACGGCCGAGCATAAGCTGGTCAAGGCTGATGAGGGCCGGCAGGCCTATGGCTTGACCGCGCTGCTCTATCCGTCGGAACGTTCGCCGGCTGCGCCAGACGCGGAATGAACGCCGACGGCGGGCAGCAGGTGACATTCCGCGCAGCGCAACATGACGAACATCACTCCTAAGAGGTGGGTTTTCATGGCAAAATGATGGAGGCAGGTAATAAACCTGCTCACATAAGACTCAAGTTTGACTTCGCGAGGTGGCGGCTCTGCCTCTTCAATCTTACAAAAAGATAACAGCTTCTTACAAAATATTTTCAGGCGCTCCGACGGGAGCGCCTTTTTTAGCGCGGCGGCGCAGCGTAGCGATTCACTCATCCGCAGGGCTGCTGTTAGCCTCGCCCTCGAGGTCGCGTTCAACGCTCTCCAGGCTTTCACCCTTGAGCAGCCGCCGGGTGGCGTCGCGGTAGGTTTCGTCCATATCTACACCGGCGCTTTCGCCCACCTGCTGGAACAAGGTGCCGATCTCGCGCGGGTTGCCGCCATCCAGCACAGACAGCATCTCGTCAGATGACAGGTTGGCTAGATTGAGCGATGGGCGGGCGATGGCCACCCGCGTGATGCGGCGGGCCACTTGGAGGCTGTGGCAGTGCGGACAGGCGGGCGTTGCCGCTTCGTAATCCTTATAGCTTTTATAGAACAGCGCGAAGCGCCGTCCGCAGCTATTGCAGCGGAAGTCATAACTCGGCATAATTCAGATTGTCTCCTTCGCTCTGTAACCACACTCCTCGTCACTGTGCAGCGATTCTACTGGAAGCTCAGATCATGATCAACGATACGCCGCCCCCCGACCGCCGACCGCACCCGCTCGAACGACGCCCCGAATCGGCTGAGAACGCTGCGCCGCGCCAGCGGGTGACGCTGCACATCCCGGCGGTGCGACCCACAGCCACGACCGTGTTGATCCTGATCAACGTGGCCATCTTTCTCGTGCGCGCCACCACGCCGGAGGTTGACCGGCAGGTCTTCCTGTGGGGCGCCAACCACCCCCCTGATGTGCTGCTCAACGGCGAATACTATCGTCTGCTGTCCGCCATGTTCCTGCACGCCGGCTTGTTCGACATCGTCGGGCGGCTGGCGCTGCCCAACAGCCTGCACCTGATCTTCAACATGTATATTCTGTACGCCGTCGGCACGTCGCTGGAGCGCCTGTTCGGGCATACCCGCTTTCTGGTGGTGTATCTGCTGGGCGGGTTGGGCGGTTCGGTGCTGAGCGCGCTGTTGGGCAGCCCGAACAGCTATTCCGTGGGGGCGTCGGGCGCGGTGTTCGCCATCTTGGGGGCGGAGTTCGTCTACCTGTATCATCATCGGCGGCTGCTGGGCGCTGCTGGGCGCGCCCGGCGCAACAGCCTGCTCACCTTCGGCATCATCAACCTGCTGTTCGGGCTGGCATCTACAGTCCCCGGCAGCCAGATGCGCATTGACAACTGGGCACACCTGGGCGGGCTGGCGGGCGGCATGACGCTCGCTTGGTTCATCAGCCCCCGGCTGACGCTGCGTATGCACCCCGACTATCCGGGCGAAATCCTGGGCGAGGACACCAACCCGATGAACAAGAGCCGCAATACCTGGGCTGTCTCACTCTACGCGACGGCCTTGATCGTGCTGCTGTTCCTCGGCGCTCTGCTGGCGCGTGGCTAACGCCTGCTGCGCCTGTTCCAACTGCCAGCGTAAGATCGCCAGCTGCTGGGCGGTCTCCTTGTTCTCTTGCGCCAGCCGGGTGAGCACAGTCGAGAAATGCAGCAAGATGAACAGGATGAAGACCACCGCCACCAGGAATAGGGCGCTCGGCGGATAGAAGATGCCGACGATCTCGGCCAGCACATCCAGCAGCGGGCGCGACAAGCTGAGCACGATCAGCACCAGCGCTGTAGCCAGCCACAGCAGCGAGTATTCTTCGCGCAGGCGGCGGCGGCGCACCAGTTCCAGCACCAGCGCCAGCGTAGCCACCGACGCCAGCAGACCGAAAATCATTGCGCGGTCAATCATGGCGACCTCTTTTGTCCATCTGCATTAGGGGGCAGCAATCCGGGCGCGTCGTTCGGGTTGGCCAGCTCCCAGCGCCGGATGATGAGGCGCTCGACGACCCGTTGGCAGGCATGCATGGACGACGCTTCCTGTGCGTCACAGGGTGGTGTCGGGCGCGCCGTCGAAGAGCTGAGCCACCGGCAGCGCGATGCCCGGCAGGGCGGCGAAATGCGCCGTCTGGCCGGCGGCGAACGTCTCCGGCCAGCGGTAGCGCCCCGGCGCTTCCAGCGGGTACAG
>CALAJK010000024.1 GCA_937922795.1 uncultured Anaerolineae bacterium | reverse complement strand
CGCGGGTTTAACCCCGCCTATGCGGTGGTGATCGGCATCGCGGCCGTCGCCGTGATCGCGGCGGTCATCTTCGGCGGGGCGCTCAGCCAGCAGCCGCCCACGCCGAACCCGGCCACGCTCGCCAGCTTTGACCTGCTGCTGAACACGGCCACCTTCACCCCTACGGCCGACCCGCGCACGTTCACCGCCACGCCGTTCTATGGGGTGATCGTCGCCGCGCCCAGCAGAGCGCCGACGCTGCCGCCCACGTTCACGCCCACGTTCACGTTCACCCCCAGCGCCACGCCGCCGCCGACCGCCACGCCGCTGCCGCTGTCGGTGTGGGGGCTGCTGTACGCGGCGCAGCCCGCCGACGCGCCCGCGCCCAACCTGTTCCGCGCGCTGGGCGATGGGACCGGCGCGGAACTGCTGGCGCAGGGGATCACCGATTTCGCTTATGATCCGACGGGCACGCGCCTGGCGTTCGTGAAGATGGTGACGACGACCACCGATCAAGGCGAGGTGGTCGCCCCGGAGCTGTTCATCGCGCCGGTGGATAACCTGGAAGCTGCCCGCCAGCTCACCACGCTGGGCAGCCCGCTGCTGTCCAGCCCGACCTGGGCGCCGGACGGCATCCAACTGGCGTTCGTCAGCGATTTCGGCGGCAATGAGGATCTGTACTACATCACGGAGGACGGCAACAACCTGCGCCCGCTCACCCAAAACCCGGGCGTTGACCGCGATCCGGCCTGGTCGCCGCAGGGCGATGTGATCATTTACGCGTCTGATCAGGGCGGGCGGCCCAATTCGGGCTTCAGCGAGCTGTTCAGCATCACGCCGGACGGCGCGGTCATCACGCAGCTCACCCGCGCCGGCGGGCGTCATTACCACCCGGCTTGGTCGCCTGACGGCTCGCGCATCGTCTACGCCAGCGATCGCAACGGCGACGGCGACATCTTCATCGCCAACCCGGATGGCAGCGACTTCCGCCTGCTGACGGTAGATGACGGCAAGGCTGAAGACCGCCGCCCGGTCTTCACCCCTAATGGCCAGACCGTCGTGTTCATCTCTAATCGGGACAGCAGCACGTTCCAGCTCTACGCGGTTGATCTGAGCGGACTGCCCACGAATCTGCGCGTCACGCGCGTCACTGATGTGAACGCCAACCTGGTCAGGGCGGCCTATCGCCCCGAACCGCGCTTGTTTTTACGCTAATTACCGAGGATAGATCGTTGTGAGTGAACAACCGAATGTCCAACTCCTGCTGAAAAAGGGGATCGAAGCTGCCCGCGAAGGCCAGCGCGCGGAAGCGCGGAAATATCTTGAGCAGGCGCTGGAACTGGACGACAAAAATGAAAAAGCTTGGTTCTGGCTGTACACGCTGGTGGATACCGACGAAGAGAAGCGCATCTGCCTGAGCAACGTGCTCATGCTCGACCCGAACAACGAGCGCGCGCAGAAGGCGATGAAGCAGCTCGAAGAACGCAAGCGCCAGGCGCGCGCAGATGAAGAAGTCATCCCTGGCATCACCCGCCGCCAGCTCATGCTGTTTGGCGGCGGCGGCGCGGCGCTCATCATCGTCATCATCGCCATCTTCGTGACGGTCACCGCCAGCCGCAACGCCCAAATCGCCGCCGAAACGCAGCAGGCGCAGGCGGTCATCGCCCTGCAGACCGACACCGTCCTGACGCAGGTCGCCGGCACACAGGCGGCCATCGCGACTCTGGAGGCAATGGTTTCGCCCACCCCAACTGCGACCGCCACCTCGGCGGCGCCGACCCTGCCGCCCACTTTTACCTTCACCCCCAGCTTGCCGCCCCCAGTCACACCGACGCCGCTGCCCCCGCCGGCCGGCTTGTCGGGCACGATCGTGGGCTGGGCGGGGCGCGATGTCTCACGCATCGGTTTTCTGCCGATTGTGCTGTTCCCGCTGGAGGCCGGGCGGCAGCCCGTCCGCCTGAGCGATGTCAACGGTCGCAACCCCGACATCAGCCGCGACGGCCAGCGGGTGGTGTTCACCCGCTACTTCCCGGCGACTTTCGACTTCGGCCTGGCCGAGATCACCACCGGCGGCTCGGATGAGCGCATCCTCAGCACCGGCCTGCCCATCATCAAAGCGCAGATGCCAAACTACTGCGCCAATGCCAATCAAATCATCTTCGTCGCCCTGCCGACCGACGACCGCGAGATTGATTTTCGCAGCACGGAGGCTCAGCCGTTCCAGGTGTATCTGCTCAATCTCGACTTGGCCGGCCCGACCGGTTTGCAGCGCCTGACGAACGACCGCGCCGCCTACCGGTTCCCGGCCTTCTCGCCGGATTGTTCGCGCGTGGCGGCGGTGCGCAACGATTTTCGCGGCAGCAGCCCCGGCGAGGACGTGGTGGTGATTGACATTGCCACCCGCACCCAAACGGCTGTGACGTCGGATTTAGGGGCGTATGTCGAGTCATCGCCGCGCTGGACGCCGGACGGCAAGCAGTTGGTCTATGCCGCTTACAAAGCAGGCGAGCCTAATCAGAACGACATCTATGTGCGCCCGGCGGACGGCTCTGGCGTGCCGTTGATCCCGCTGCGCGAACCCTATGATGAGATCTACCCGGTTGTCAGCCCAGATGGTCGGTATATCGCCTTCGCCAGCAACCGCACCGGGTTCTACAACATCTTCATCTACGAACAAGCCACTTCGACCCTGTGGCAGGTGACCAACACCGACGAGGAAAACTATCCCAGCGGTTGGTGGACGCCGGGCGCTTGAGGTGAACTATGCGAGGGGCTATGGAATCGCAACCGCCATCGTCCTACGACCAGCGTTTCCGGGATTTGATGCAGGCCGGGCGCGCAGCGCTGACGGCCGGCAAACCCCAGTTGGCGCACGATCTATGGCGAGAAGCGGCGGCCATTGATCCCTATAATGAACAGGTGTGGCTGGCGCTGCTCGATGTGATCGAAACCGACCATGATCGCCGGGTGTGCCTGCAGAACATCCTCTCGATCAATCCGCTGAACGTGCAGGCGCGGCGTCAGCTCAACCGGCTGAATGCGCAGATGCAGCGCGCCGTACAGGGCCGCACGGCGCAGCGCGCCCGTAAAGCGCGATCGGAGCGCCGACGCCGCAGTCTGCTGCGGCAGGCGCTGCTGGTGGGCATCGCCATCGGCTTATCCGGCGTTTTCTTCGGCGTAGTGGTGAGCATTTTTCTTTATTACGCCCGGTGAGTAAATGCCGACGGTGAGCTGCAGCTCTGACGTGAGCTGTGCCAGCTCCAGCGAGACTTGATCCACCTTGTGCGCGCTCGCCAGCGACCGCTGGGTGATGCGGCCGATCCGCTCCATGGCGATCGACATCTCCTCCAGCCCGTTGATCTGCTGGCGGATGACGTCGTACACGTGGCTGAGCGCCTGTTGAGAGGCGGCCACGTTCTCCGCCAGCTGGATGATGACGCTGTCTGCCTGCTGGGTCATGGCGACGCCGGCGTCTACGCCTTTCAACCCCTCTTCGGTGGCGCGCACCGTCTCTTTCATCGCTGCCTGAATTTCGCCCAGGATGCCCCGCACCTGCTGCGCCGCCTGAGTGGACTGCTGCGACAGCGACCGCACTTCGTCAGCGACCACGGCAAACCCGCGCCCGTGTACCCCGGCGCGCGCCGCTTCGATCGAGGCGTTGAGCGCTAACAGGTTCGACTGGATGGCGATCTCGCTCACCGACGTGATGATGTCATCAATGCGCTGGGTGAACTGCGCCAGCGACAGGATAGTATTGGCGATGGCCGACACCTGCCCCCGCGCCTGATCCATCCCCCGCAGCGCCTGCTGAATGGCTGCCTGGCCGCTCTGCGAGGCTTCGGCGGTCTGGCGCGCCATGTTCGCCAGCGACCGCGCCTGTTCCTGCACGCGCTGCGACAGTTCGATGAAATCGGTCAGTAGATTGTTGGTGCGGTTGATGAGATCGGCCTGTTCGCTGGCTCCGAGCGTCTGCTGATTGGTCAAGTCATCAATCGCCTCGATGGACTGCGACAGCTTGTGCAGCATGTGGTCCAGCTGGGCGAACATGTGCGGCAGGTCAAACGCCGGCGTCGCCACTCCCGATGGCGCTGCTGCTGCGGCCGCCGCGTCCCGCCGCAGGCTTGCCGTCACCAGCGCCGCCACCACGATGAACCCCATCGGCGCCAGCGGCGTCGTCGGCGCCAGCAGATCGGCGGCGCAAAAGATCAGACAGGCTGTCAGCGCCGCCAGACCGCTCCACTCGGCGCTTTTACGGTTTGAGGTGAATTTGCGCAGACGCTTCATCATGGGATACGTGCCCCTACCTGACCCACGCGGATGCCGGACTAGCACAGCCGCCAGCCCTGTATCCATAGCATAAAGCCAATCGCGCCGCGGGGGAATTGAGGCTTTCAGCGTTGATGCGGCTACAGCGCTTTGATGCGGGCGATCAGCGCTGAGGTGCTGTGGCCGGGCAAATAGTCAATCAACGCCACAACCCCGCCGTAGGCTTCGACCGTAGGCCGTTCCGGCAGCGGCTTGTGCGCGTAGTCGCCGCCCTTAGCGTAAACATCGGGCTTCAGCGCCCGCAGCAGCTCATCTGCTGTGTCGGCCTCGAACACGATCACCGCCGTCACTGGCTCCAGCGCGGCCAGCAGCCGCGCGCGCTCCGCCGCCGGCACCAGCGGCCGCCCTGGGCCTTTCAGCCGTCGGGTGCTGGCGTCGCCGTTCACTCCCACGTACAGCGCGTCGCCCAAAGCGCGGGCTTTCTCTAAATAATCGAGATGGCCGACGTGCAGCAGGTCAAAATGACCATTGGTGAACACCAGCCGCTGGCCGGCGACGACCAGCTTCTGCCGTTCTGCAATCGCGGCTTCTAAGGTTAAACAGCTTCCCATCGCCCGCTTTCTAGTTGGCGTGTTCGCATCGGAGTACTGTTGTGCGCTTGTAAGGCAGTGCAACCTACATTACAGTTAGATCAATGGAGTGTGCTGTTCGCCAGGAAATCCATCATATGCCCAAGACCATCATTGTGCTCCCCACCTACAACGAAATTGAAAATCTGCCGCTGATCGCAAAAGCGCTGCTGGAACTGCCCGTGCCCGACCTGAACATCCTGGTCGTTGACGACAATTCGCCCGACGGCACTGGCCGCCTGGCCGACGAACTGGCTGCCACGACTTATCCCGGCCGGTTGAGCGTGCTGCACCGCGCCGAGAAGAACGGGCTTGGGCCGGCCTACATCGCCGGCTTCAAACAGGCGCTCAGGCTCAACGCGGACTATATCATCCAGATGGATGCCGACTTTTCGCACCAGCCCAAGTATATCCCAGATCTGCTGAAGGCCATCGAGACGCACGATCTGGTCATCGCCTCGCGCTTCGTGCGGGGCGGCAGCGTGGATGAAAACTGGAGCTTCTATCGCAAGGCGTTGAGCTGGTTTGCCAACCGGGTCTACACCCCGCTGATCCTCGGCATCCGGGTATATGACGCCACCGGCGGTTTCCGTATCTGGCGCCGCCAGACGCTGATCGGGCTTGACCTGGATCGCATCCGCTCCAGCGGCTATATCTTTCAGGTGGAGATGGCCTACGTGGCTTCCCGGCTCGGCTTCCGCGTCGGCGAAATCCCGATCCATTTTCCCGACCGCAAGCTGGGGCAGTCCAAGATGGACATCCGCATCCAGATCGAGGCGGCGCTGCGCGTGTGGCAGGTGCGCGCGCGCCACAGCAGCCTGAACCCGTCTATGCGGCGCACGCAGATCTATCACGAGGCTTGAGGCTTCGTTAAGCAGTTCATTTTCGCTAATCGAATCAGCCGGTATAATCAAAGGTGATCGGATGCTGCTAATCACCCAACGGCGTGCCTGAGACCATGACCGCTTCCTACCGGATTGATCTAAACCGCATCAACCAGCTCACCTCGACCTACGGCCCGGATGAGCCGCCGACTCTGCCGCTCGATTTTGGCGACTATTTGTCGCTGCTGTGGCGCTTGGACAAGCACGCCGCTGAGCCGGCCAAAGTGCGTTACTACCGTCAGTGTGCCCTGGCGTTGGCCCACGGCCTGGGTTTGAAGCATCGCAGCCTGTTCCGGCTGGTCGAATTGACGCCGCCCGGCCAGATTTATCAGCAGCTCCCGAACGCGCCTTACCGCAGCACTAACCGGCTGGTGGACGCTCAGGATCGCAAGGCGGCCATCGCCCAACTGACGCAGCTCCGGCTGGACATCCTGAAGATGGGCACGTACCATGACCAGTGGCCCGTGAGCTGGCCAGGCAGCGGCATCCTGGATGGCGACCTGCGCGACCGCGTGTTTGCGGTGCTGTTCACCGCGCTGCGGGGACAGTACGAGAACTTCGGCCGGCTGCTGCTGGTGGTGGACATCGTGCTGGGCGATTTGCTGGTGGGCATGCACCAAATCGGGGAGATCACCCTGCCTGAGTTGATCAACAACCACAACTATCCGAATTTTAACGACGTCCGCGTGCGCACCGCTTACTATGCCGGCGCATGAGGCGTCATGCGCCAAATAGGACGAACACCCGCCGTATTCCGGGAACCTGCCGCGCCTGGTGGGCGACTGCGGCGGCTGTCACGCCGGGCGGCAGCTGGCCCGACAGCACGACAGAGCCATATTGGCAGCGCGCCACGATCACGCCGGACGGCAGCACTTTGGCCACTTCGCGCCGCAGCGTCTCATCGTCATACAGTTCATCGGCGTTCACGTCCTCGACGCCTGGAATGTCGCGCAGCGCATCGAGGAGATAACGGCGGCTGATCGGCGTCTGCACATAGCCGCTCAGCTTGACCACGCCTGCATCTACCTGAATGTGAATTGAGTGGCGGTCATGCGCCAGCGGGGGATAGAGAGCGATTTGCTTTTCAATATCGGCGCGAATGTCGACGCTGGGGCGATGCGCAACCGACTCCGAGGACTCCATGGGTACACCTCCAAATCTTTTTATCAACTATTTTACCACCGAAAACTGCCGCCGTCTCAGACCGCCGTCCAGCCGGTCTGCCGCAGCAGGGCCAGCGCCGCCGGCAGTTCCCGGCCAAACTGCCGGGCCGCCGGTTGATTGTGGCCCGGTTGACCGCATGCGAGCGCAGCCCAACCGGCGTAACCGCCCTGGCGCAGCGCGGCGGACGCGGCGGCGAAATCCGTCAGTCCCTGTCCTGGCAGGCGGCGGTTGCTGTCGGCTAGATGAACGTAGCCGATATCTGCCGCGTGCTCGCGCAGCGCGCCGTATAGATCGGCTTCTGCCAGCGCCATATGAAACAGATCGGCAGCGATGAGCACGTGCGGATGATCTTTGATCCGGCGGCGGACGCGGACGGCGTCGGCCAGCGTGGTCAAAAACTGCGTCTCGTACGGGTTGACCGGCTCTAGATACAGACTTGTGCCCAGCGCGTACACGTAATCCGACAGCGTGCGCAGATGGTTATGCAGCAGTTCGAATTCGAGCTGCGCTGTCGATTTGTACGGCGTCAGATCGGGCAGAGAAGGCGCGCCGAAATGCGGCACGACGATCACCCCCGCCGCCCCCAGATCCACCGCGTTCACAATCGATTGGCGCAGTTCGGCCAGCGCCGCTTCGCGCTCGGCGCGATCGGGCGCGAGCAGGTCGCCCTGTCGGCCATGGTTGACGGCGGAAACGACCAACCCGGTTCGTGCCAGCGCAGCGGCGATCTCCGGCGCGCGCGGCGTCAGATCGCGTCCCCACAGCTCGACGCCTTCAAATCCCAGATCGCGCGCCAGGTGAAACCGGTCGAGCAGCGTCGCTCCGGGCAGCATGTCTTCCTGTATGGCCAGGCGCATAGGTCGTTGCCTCCTGCGGGTTGAGATTCAAAACACGCCGCCGGCCATGTCGGCTTGCTCGTCAATCTTGGTTATCTGTGATAGCAGCGGACGCGAGCCGCGCAGCATACCGGCGCTGGAGCGCCCCCCAATGGTCGCCCCGGCTGGGCACGACTACCAGCCGGAAATCCGGCAGCAGCAGCCCTGCCAGACCGCCGCCATAACAGCAGCGGGCATCCAGGCCGAAGACCCGATCGCGGTAGATGAACGGCTGACGTCGGCCGCTGTAGTCCCGGTGACCGACGATCAGCGGCCGGCTCTCCGGGTAGTGAACGTACCACGGCCACCAGCCGCGCGCTCTCAAATAGGCTTCGCCGCCCAGCGCGCCGGTCAGGACATCCTCGCGCTGCGCCTCCGGCGGCAGGCCCGGCTCCCAGAAACCGTGCACGATGACGGCCTCCGGCAGCGCCAGCCAGCGCGGCAGCGCCGCCATATAGGCCACCGCCGCCGGATAGAGGTCGTCTCCTAACAGCCAGTGCGTGATCACCTGTGACGCTGCTGGCGGCAGTTCGCCGCGCGCGCTCCGCACGTGTTTGCGCTCATGGTTGCCCATCACCGCCTGGGCGTTGGGCGTTCTCTGGAAGAAGTCCAGCACCGCCGCCGGCTCGGGCCCACGGT
>CALAJK010000023.1 GCA_937922795.1 uncultured Anaerolineae bacterium | reverse complement strand
GGCTTTTGGGATGCGCGTAGCGCGGCACACTCGCTTGGGCGACGCGATACGCAAGGCGGACAAAGCGAACGTATTTACTCTCTCGTTTTTGGCTCATGCTTTTGATTTTACCGGCTCAACTTATCTTTGCAACTGAGCAAGTGGTCTGCATTTCAAGTTGATGGGGGATGTCATATGGGCGCTGTACGGCCCCGGCCAGATGCTCATCGTCTATTCAATCCACAGCGCGCTGGCGCTCAGCGCCTAAGCTGTTTGGGACTGCTCCCGCATTTTATTCCGGCTTACCCCAATCTGCGCTTCACCGAAACTTAATAATCTTATCCAATTTTGATAAAGCAATGCTGTTAAGGTAGGAAAGTGTGTAAGTTCAAGTGTGGGTCCATAATGAACAGCGCCTCAAATACGAGCCAAGCTGCTCCAACCCAGATAGCCAAGAATGACCGAATCGCCGCGATGCTGGCTCGGCTGCGCTCAGCGGATAATATCGCTGGTTGGGCATTTGCCTTTCCGTCCGTACTGCTGATCTTCATCTTTGGCATCTTCCCAATCGGCTATGCGCTGTACATGAGCCTGTTCCGCTGGCGCATCCGTCAAGGCCCATCGATGTGCGACTTGAGCGCGCAGGCTGCCGCAGCCAGAGACGTTGTGGTCGATACGCTGAGTTACATTCGAGGATGCTTAGCTAACTACGAATCCGCCGTCTTCGGGGATTGGGGAGGGTTGGTAGTCTTTTGTCTAGGCTTCGCCATGTTGGTGCTGGCATATCGCGCGTGGAACACGCTGTTTCGCAGCCGCGAGGAATTGATCTTCATGTTCATCCGGCTGGGCGCAGCGCTTGCAATCATAGCGGTCAGCTTCGCGGTGATCTCCTACGGCTATGAAACCATGATCAACGGGCTGGTGCGCCGCGACCGAGCGTTCCTCACGGGCTTGCAGATCACATTTTATTATGCGTTCGGCAGCATTCCGATTCAACTGGCGCTTGGCTTGATCCTCGCGTATGTGCTGCACAGCAAAATTCGCGGTAAGCAGGTCTACCGCATGTTGTTCTTTCTTCCTTACGTTACGCCGACAGTGGCGGCGGCAGTGGTGTTCGGCACGGTCTTCAGTGGGCGCGATACCTCGCTGGCAAACCAGATCGTCACCCTGTTAGGCGGAGATGTGCAGCGATGGCTGTCGGAAGCGCGTCCATTCGTCAACGTCGTGTTCGGATGGAACTTACAAGGCTTTCTAGCTGGTCCGAGCATGGCGTTGGTCGTCGTAATTGTCATGGGCATCTGGACATATACAGGTTACAACACCGTCATCTTCATGGCGGGCTTGGGCAATATCCCTACGGATTTGTACGAAGCTGCTCGTGTCGACGGCGCTAACGACTGGAGCATCTTTCGCTTCATTACGCTGCCGATGCTGTCTCCCGTGATCTTTTATCTCTCTCTACTCGGTTTCATCGGCACATTTACGGCTTTCAATACCTTATTCGTCATGCGAACGCCTGCTGCGCAAAGTACGCTCGACACGTCTGCTTTAGTGATCTTCGATACGTTCCGCTCCCAAAATCGCTGGGCAGAAGCTACTGCCCAGGCCATCACTCTGATGGTGATCGTGTTGGTGCTGACGCAAATTCAGCGCAGCGTGTTCGAAAAACGGGTGTTCTATGGCTAATTTTTCGCTGATCCCTAGCCGTGCTATGTCAACAGCGAGCGCGCCTGCTGCCGGAAACCTGGCTGGCATTCGCGAGACCCCAGTTTGGTGGCGGATTGGCAGACAAGTCCTGCTGTATGGCATCCTCACGTTTTGGGCCATCATCGCCATGATCCCATTTTTATGGATGATCTCGAACTCGCTGATGACGTTGGGTGAAACGCAGGTGCGCCGTATCGTGCCTGCAGTGCCGCAGTGGCAAAACTTCGCTACTGCATGGGAACAGGCGCAGTTCGGCGTGTTTTTCATGAACAGCGTGATCATCACTACCGTGACGATTGCTGGTTTGCTGGTCGTCTCGATCACATCGGCGTATGCATTTGCGCGCATACCGTTTGTGGGGCGTAACTTCGTGTTCACTATGCTGCTGATCACGCTGATGATCCCTGAGGCAGTTACGCTCATCCCCAATTATCTGGTGGTCAGCGGGCAGGTTTTCCCACTGCCCAGTGTGATCGAGCAGTTCCCCTTCATCAGCTTTCAGCTTGGCAATTCTTGGATTGATACCCTACCCGCGCTGACCGTTCCGTTTATGGGCAGCGCGTTCAGCATTTTCCTGCTGCGCCAATTTTTCGCGCAGATTCCCAATGAATTGTATGAAGCAGCGCGCATTGACGGCGCAGGACACCTGCGTTTCCTGCTGCAAATCGTGATCCCGATCAGCCGCGCGCCGATTTTCACCGTATCACTGCTCACGTTCATCGGTTCGTGGAATGCGTTCCTGTGGCCTCTGATCGTGACCAACGACAATCGCTGGCGTCCGATTGCAGTTGGGTTATATCGCTTCTCGGACGAAGCAGGGACGCAAACGCATTTGTTGATGGCGGGTGCACTGATCACCATTCTGCCAATTCTGATCCTGTATTTCATCACGCAGAAGTCGTTCACCGAGGGTATCGCCACCACTGGCTTAAAAGGCTAGAAACGGCGCTCAATTACGTTAAGTCCTGACCAACGGCTCAGCTGGTTGGTTTGACTTAAGCAGTCTTCAAAGCCGGTATCACCTGTGTTTCTATAAGTAAGGAGAGTTTCCACATGCTCAAACGTCTTAGTCTCGTGCTGCTTTTGTTGTTCGCGCTCAGCCTCACTCAGTCGGTAATGGCTCAGGAAGACCCATATGCGGATGTTGATCCGACCGGACAAAAGGTTGTGTTCTGGCATCAGCACAGCGGTGCGCGTGAAGAAGAACTACTGAAAATCGTGGCGAACTTCAACGAGACCAACGAATATGGAATCACCGTTGAAGCGATCAATCAGGGTAGCTATAACGACATCTACAACCGCATCACGACCAATCTCGCCAGCGGCGGCGCTGATCTGCCTCAGTTGACGGTAGCTTACGGCAATCAGGCGGCGACCTACTGGTTGAATGGCGGTCTCATCGATATGAATCTGTTGGTCAACAGCCCGAAGTGGGGATTGAGCGCTGAAGAAATCGCTGACTTCTTCCCCGCCTTCTATAACGCCGACGTGTTTCCGCAGTTTGGCGGTGTGCGCTTGGGCTTTCCGCCTAACCGCTCGATGGAAGTGATGTACTACAATGCTGACTGGCTGGCGGAGCTAAAAGCAGCGGGCGCGATCAGCTTTGATGGCCCCCCCACCACCCCTGAACAGTTCCGGGAAGCGGCTTGCGCTGCCACTGCCAACCGCTTCAGCGGCGCGACCAGCGATGTCGCTCCGATCGGCTATCAGCTCAGCACGGATGCATCGCGCTTCGCCAGCTGGACGTTTGCGTTCGGCGGCGATATCTACGATCCTGAGGCCAATCAGTACACGCTGAACAGCGAGGGCGCGATTGCCGCAGTCACCTTCCTCAAAGGGTTGTTCGAAGCTGGCTGCGCGGGCGAGATCTTCGAGCGCTTCGGTGATCAGACCAATTTCGCCAACGGCGTGACTTTGTTCACTGTCGGCAGCAGCAGTGGCTTGCCTTTCTACCGCAGTGCAGTTGAATCGGGCGCAAAATTCAACTGGAGCGTCGATGCGATTCCGCACACCACACCTGAGCCTGTGCAAAATCTTTACGGCGCGAGCGTCAGCATTCCTCGCACCACACCGGAGGGCGAACTCGCCGCGTGGCTGTTCGTCAAGTATTACACTCAGGCCTCGGTGCAGGCCGAATGGGCCCTGGCGAGCAATTACTTCCCTGTGCGCGCTAGCAGCGCTGAAAGCTTGAGCGACTACTTTGAGTCCGATCCAACCTACCGTACTGCCTTCAATCTGCTGCCCTTCACGAAGGCTGAGCCGTCGGTCCCTGGTTACGATCCCGTGCGTGAGGAAATCAGCCGCGTGCTGACCAGTATCATCACTTTTAGCGACACGCGCGAGGTCAGCGAAATTCTGAGTGAACTGAACGAGTTCGCCAACGCGGAACTGGCGGACGCATCGCTGCCGCTGAACTAGAACATAATTCTCTGTGATCGCGGGGTTTGGCACGCCAAGCCCCCATCAACATCAAGCTAAGCAGCTTCATGAAAAGCGTCCACAGACGAGGAGTCGTGGACGCTTTTTTTGCGCTGTTTGCGCTCTGTAAACATGTTATCGTGCTCTAGGAAATGAATAGAGCTATAATGCTGCGACCGTGTTCGCATCTAGAGCATATCGTCGATTCATCTAAGATCAGCACAGCGCGATCGCTGATAGTGAGCATGCTGGTAGGATGAACGATATGGACGCGCTGTGCCAAATGATACTCCTCAGCTATCGCCCATATCGTCTACACTGTTGACAAATCTGTACACGACATCCTAATCAAGGGTCAGGAAAACTACATGGTTTCTACAATGCGTTCCGATCTTGAGATCGCTCAAGCTGCGCAGCTCGTCCATATCAACCGAATCGCTGAACAGATGGGTTTGGACCCCGATACCGATTTGGAGCATTATGGCAAGTACATGGCTAAGATCAGCTTGGACGTCCTAGAGCGACTACGTGACCGCCCCAATGCGCGGTATGTGGATGTGACTGCCATCACGCCAACACCGCTGGGGGAAGGCAAATCCACCACCACCGTTGGACTAGGGCAGGCTATGAAGCATATCGGCAAGCGCGGGATCATCACGCTGCGCCAGCCATCGCAGGGGCCGACCTTCGGCATCAAGGGTGGGGCGGCTGGCGGCGGTTATAGCCAAGTCGTGCCGATGGAAAATTTCAATTTGCATCTTACAGGTGACATTCATGCCATCACAGCAGCGCACAATTTGATCGCCGCCATGGTGGATAATCACCTGTATCATGGCAACGAATGCGGCCTTGATCTGCACAGCATCGTCTGGCGGCGCGTGCTCGATCTAAATGATCGCGCGCTGCGGAATGTCATCATCGGCCTGGGCGAGAAGGCCGACGGGATCCCCCGGCAGACCGGTTTCGACATCACCGTCGCCTCAGAAATCATGGCCATCCTGGCGCTCACGACGTCTTTGAGCGATCTGCGCGCCCGGATCGGGCGGATGATCGTCGGTTATGACAAGAATAAGCGTCCAGTGACAGTGGAGGACATCCGGGCGGCGGGCGCGGCCACGGTGCTGCTGCGGGATGCGATCAAACCTACACTGATGCAGACGCTGGAGAATACGCCGGCGCTGGTTCACTGTGGGCCGTTTGCCAACATTGCGCATGGCAACTCGTCGGTGCTGGCTGATCAGATCGCGGTGAAGTGCGCTGATTACGTGATCACCGAGTCGGGCTTTGGCGCCGATATCGGCGCAGAGAAGTTTTTCAATATCAAGTGCCGGGCGTCCGGTTTGCGGCCTAACGCTGTGGTGCTGGTTGTCACTGTGCGCGCCTTGAAAGCGCACACCGGCAAATACAAAGTCACGCCAGGTAAAGCGCTCGACCCAGGACTGACCAGCGAGAATATCGCCGATGTAGAGGCTGGCGCGGCCAATATGGTGCGCCATTTGGAGAACATGCGCAAGTTTGGCGTCAACCCCGTGGTAGCGATCAATGTGTTTGCAACCGACACCCAGGCGGAGATTGATGCGATCCGTGAAATTGCAGAAGGGGCGGGCGCGGTTGGGGTGGCGGTGGCGCGCCACTGGAGCGATGGCGGGGCAGGGGCGGTTGAACTGGCCGAGATGGTGGTTGAGGCCTGCGATCAGCCGAATGATTTCCAGTTCCTGTATCCGGTCGAGTGGCCGATCAAGCAGAAGATTGAGCGAATCGCCACCGAGATTTACCGGGCGGATGGGGTGGAGTATACGCCAGAAGCTGAGAAACAGATCGAGACGTTTGAGAAGAACGGCTTCGGCGCGCTGCCCATCTGCATGGCCAAGACGCACCTGAGCTTCACTGCCGATCCAAACATCAAGGGCGCCCCTACCGGTTTCACCATCCCCGTGCGCGAGGTGCGCGCTTCTGTAGGTGCGGGTTTCATCTACCCGCTGTGTGGCGAGATGCGCACCATGCCGGGACTGCCCAAGAACCCGGCCGCGGAGCAGGTTGACCTGGATGAGGATGGCAAAGTTGTAGGGCTGTTCTAAATTATCTAGCCGGGACTGTGATTGTCCTGCCCCGCCTGCAGATTATATGTTGCTGGGCGGGGCGGGGTGATTCTGGCCGATCTGTGGAGCGTTCGATGAAGATTGTCGCATTCTCGATCAACCCGCTGTTCCCAGGCAAAGTAATGGGTGGAGCCCCAAAGCACCTGCAGAATATTGTGATCTATCTGGGAGAGATCGGGCATGAGGTGGTAGTTCTATGCACTCGCCGTGAGGACTCTCAGGAGGCTTTCTTCTGGCATGAGCGCGTACGCGTGTTGCCAGTACTGCAGTTCAAGCAGCCATTTCCGCAGCCTTACGCAGTGCCCGCTTACCAAATGGCCAATATCATTCAGGATGTCGGCGAACACTTGCAAACAGCCGATCGCTTCTACATGCATGACGGCGAGTTTTTGTTCCCGTATGCCTACCAGCATGTGCCGACTGTCGTCTCGCTGCGCGATAACGTCTACCCGGAAACGCTGCTGGGCGGCTTTCTGTTTCAAGGGCACAAGCTCATCGTGATTTCAGCCTATGCCCGCGATTATTTCCTGCAGACGGTGGGGCGTTTTTTCCCCGATCTGCGCGAACAGATCGAGGTCATTCACAACGGCCTGGACTGGGATCGTTTCAAACCTACGCCGCCACAGCGCATCCTAGAGCTGATCCCAGTGAATCCGTCTGAAGACGTGATCGTGCTGCATCCCCATCGACCAGAGGAGTCCAAAGGCATCCGCGAGACCATCGCCGTTGTAGATCATTTGGTGCATCGATATGGCATGCGAAACCTGAAGACGCTGGTGCCGCGCTGGCTTGATCTGAAGCTGTCGCCAGATTTGCGCCAATTCTATGAGGATATTCAGCGCGAAATCCGGGCGCGTGGGCTGGAAGCGTATTTCGTTTTTCACGACTGGATCCCCCAGGAATTGATGCCTGAGTATTACAGCCTGGGGCACGTGACCCTGGCATTGGGACATTTCGTTGAGTCGTTCGGCAACGCAGTCTACGAGTCGTTCGGCTGCGGCACGCCGGCCGTGGCCAGCCGGATTTCCTCGCATCGTGAACTGCTGCCAGAACATCTGGCATATAAGGTGGACTATGGCGATACAGCGAGGGCGGCAGCATTAGCAGCGGCAATCATTCAGGATAAGCGTCGCACATCGCCCGAAACTTTGCAGTACCTGCACACCCATTACGGCGTGCAGCGCCAGCTTGAACGATATGCCCAGGCCATCGTGAGCGCGCAGTCTGCTGCGCCGCTGTCTTACCGGCTGCACGCCATCACCGAAGCTACACGCTTTCAACTGCCGGTGTGGTGTTACCAGACTGAACGCGGCATCTATCATGATTTCTTGGCGGGGTATCAGTCGCTGCCGTCGCTGAGCGAGCTGCTGGCGCAGTTTCCGCAGGGCTTCACCTGGGATGACGCTGCCCAAATGGGCGTCAGCCGAGATGTCGTGATGACCTGGTATCGGCAGGGCTATTTGTTCCCGTTGCCGGCATAACCGCCCTTGGTCAACTGGGCAGAGCGACCGTCACTGTGGTGCCGCTGCCGACCGCACTTTCGATGAAAAGCTGGCCGCCGTACATCTCGACCACCCGCTTGACGAGCGCTAAACCCAGCCCCAACCCCTGCTGTTCGTAGACAGCGCGTTCGAACTGCATATAGGCGCCGATGTTGTTGATCTGGTCAGCAGGGATTCCGCGCCCCTGGTCGGCGACCACCAGCAAAAACGAACCGCCCGCGCTGAGCGTCTGGACGTATACCGACGTGCCTGCCGTGGAGAATTTGAAGGCGTTGTTCACCAGTTCAAGGGTCACCTTGGCTAGGCTGTCCTGGGCAATACGTGCCGAGGAGTTATCCAATTCTAGGCGCAGGTCGCGACTGCGGTGAAACTCCGAAGCGGTCTGCTTGGCGATATCAGCGATGATCGCGGCTGTGCTGATAGGGGCGGCGTCGCGCAGCGTCAAGATTCTTTCCTGATCCTGAGCCACGATCTCCAAATGCGCGTACAGGAGATAGTTCTCGATCAATCGGTAGAGCCGCATCCCAGACTTGTGGATTGCCTCGATCATGTTGATGGCCTGATCGCGCCCGATCGTATCGAAGTCCATCATCAGCATTTCAGAGTAGCCGATGATCCCAGTGAGCGGGGTACGCAGCTCGTGCGGCAGCGCCAGAATGATATTGTCGCGCAGGTTCTCCAGTTTCTGTTCATATTCACGCGCCATCATCGCTTGGCGCGCAATGCGCGCGTCTACGGCGGCTAGCAGTTCGGCAGTGGTGAAAGGTTTGATCAAATAGTCGTCTGCCCCAAGCTCCATACCTTTTCGCATGTCGGCGCGGTCAGCCCTGGCCGTCAAAAACATGAAGGGGATGTTGGCTGTAGCGGCGTCGCTTCTCAGCTCATGCAAGACGCCATAGCCGTTCAACTCGGGCATCATGATGTCACAGATGATGAGGTTGGGGAGATGACTGCGGGCGGCGGAGACGCCTGCTCGGCCGTTTTCAGCGCCGATGACCTGAAAACCTTCCAGCTCCAGCGTCTCGATCACATTTTCACGGATGGCAGGCTCGTCTTCGATCACCAGTATTTTGGCCATTCGTACTCACTCAGACTGGTAGGGCACGATGCACAACCGTTCACATCTACAGTATTATAAGGATTATAAGGCAGGAATTTGCGTCCTGATGCATAAGGTTATGCCGCGGGTGCTTATGAGCGCTGTCAAGCCGGCATAAGCGACGGGCGATCTCGGCGTAGCGCGTTATAATCATCTTTACTGCGCAGCAGACCACACGAAGGTGGCTTTATGCGTTCGGTGTTGCCTTTCAACCACGGCTGGCTGTTTTACGCTGGCGACGTGGGTGAAGAGATTTCTGATGATCTTTTTACCCCTATCACCATCCCTCATACAAACAAAATTCTGCCACATCACAATTTTGATAATGCGGAATACCAGTTCATCTCAACCTATCGCAAGCGGTTCGTCCTGCCCGAACCGCGAGACGCGCGCCGCGTTTATCTCGATTTCGATGGGGCGATGATCGCTTGTGAGGCGTTCCTGAATGGGACGAAGATCGGCGAGCATGAAGGGGGGTACACGCCGTTCTCGTTCGATATCACTGATTTCGTCAGAGAGAGCGGCGAGAACCTGCTGGTTGTGCGCCTTGATTCGTCTGAACGTCCGGATATTCCGCCTTATGGGTACGTCGTTGACTACTTGACATTCGGCGGTATCTACCGGGACGTGCGCCTACGCTATGTAGAACCCTGCCACATGGGGCGAATATTTGCCCGCCCCCAGCATGTACTCAGTCAGCCCGGTCTGGAAGTGGATGTATTCCTTGAAAACCAATCCAGTCTGGACTGTGCAGTAGCGCTGCAAGCAGAGCTGCGCGCTGCCGATGGCTCGGTAATTGCCAGAGCGGAGAGCACAACTTTGGCGTCAGTCGGGGCGACGCAAGCCATGCTGCGCTTTGAAAGCCTGTCTGGGATTCAGCTTTGGTCACTCGACCAGCCCTATCTGTATGAGCTGAGCGTTGAGATGCGCGATGGCCGGCGCGCGCTTGATCGTCAGGTCGCCAGGATTGGTTTCCGCGAGGCGCAGTTCCGGAAGGACGGTGGGTTCTACCTGAACGGCCAGCTTCTTAAGCTGCGCGGCCTGAACCGTCACCAGACGTATCCGTATATCGGCGCGGCGGCGCCGGCGCGGCTGCAGCGCAAAGATGCTGATATCCTGAAGTTCGAGTTGGGCTGCGATATCGTCCGAACTTCACATTACCCGCAGTCGCCACATTTTTTGGATCGCTGCGATGAAATCGGCCTGCTCGTGTTTGAGGAAATCCCCGGCTGGCAGCACATCGGCGATACTGACTGGCAGGGGATCAGCCTGCGCGACGTTCAAGCGATGATCGAGCGCGATTGCAATCACCCATCAATCATCTTGTGGGGCGTGCGGATCAACGAGTCGCAGGATAACGAAGCGTTCTACACGGCCACCAACGCGCTGGCGCACCGTCTCGATCCGACTCGCCAGACAGGCGGCGTGCGTTATTTCCTGGACAGCCAGTTTCTGGAGGATGTATTCACCTATAACGATTTCTCTAACACGGTGGTCGAGCCTAAACACACGCCGCATCTGGTGACAGAGTTCAACGGCCATATGTTCCCTACCAAGAGTTGGGATCAGGAGGAACGTCTGGTTGAACACGCGCTGCGCCACGCCCGCATCCAGGATCGAGCCGCCGGCATGGCGCGCGTGGCCGGGGCGATTGGCTGGTGCGCTTTCGACTACAACACGCATCGGGAATTCGGCAGCGGCGATCGCATCTGCTACCATGGCGTGATGGATATCTTTCGCCTGCCGAAGTATGCCGCCGATTTCTATGGCAGCCAGATCTCGCCGGATATACGCCCAGTCTTGAGAGCGGCGACTTTGTGGACGATGGGCGATCGCAGTGAGGGCGGCAACGATCCCCTGGTGGTGTTCAGCAACTGCGACCGTATCGCAGTCTACATTGGCGAAAACCTGTACGGGGAATTTGAGCCTGATCGAGAGCGCTACCCGAACCTGCCCCATCCACCTTTCACTGTGGCTGGCCTGAAAATGATCTGGGGCAGCAAATATGCCGACTTGCGGGTGGTGGGCTATGTGGCTGGCCGACCGGTCATCGAGCAGCGAATCGCTGCCGATGGCCTGCCTCATGCTCTGGAGCTTCGGCTTGACGACGCTGAAATTCAGGCTGACGGAGCCGATATGACGCGGCTGGTGTTCAGAATCGTTGATCGGTTCGGCAACCGTCTGCCCTATGTGAACCAGGTGATTGCGTTCACAATCGAGGGGCCGGCTGAGCTGGTCGGCGAAAACCCATTTGCGCTGATCGGCGGCCAGGCGGCGTTGTACGTGAAAGCGGGTCATACGCCTGGCGTCGTGACGATCCGCGCCGTCACGCCGCGACTGAGCCCAGCCGAAGTCACCCTCCAGGTACGCTGAGCTAGGGGCAGTTTATCAGAAAAAGGAGCTTGTTGATTATGTCAAAATATGTGCTGGCGCTCGATCAAGGGACGACGTCGTCGCGCGCGATCCTGTTTGACCGTCACGGGCGCGTAGTTGACAGTGCCCAACAGGAGTTCCCTCAGATTTACCCACAACCGGGTTGGGTGGAACATGATCCTGAAGCTATCTGGTCGTCTCAGTTACAGGTGGCGCAGCAGGTGCTTGCAGTCCAGCGGCTGACCGCTGCCGACATCGTGGCGATCGGCATCACCAACCAGCGCGAGACGACGATCGTCTGGGATCGAGCGACCGGCAAGCCGGTATACAACGCGATCGTCTGGCAGTGCCGGCGCACGGCTGACCTGTGCGAGGCGCTCAAACGTGAAGGATTTGATCGCGTCATCCGCGAAAAGACCGGTTTGGTCACTGACGCCTATTTCTCTGGCACGAAAATCGCCTGGATTCTCGACCATGTACCTGGCGTCCGTGAACGAGCCGAACGCGGCGAGCTGGCTTTTGGCACAATCGACAGCTTCTTAATCTGGCGTTTGAGCGGAGGTCGGTTGCACATCACGGATGTCAGCAATGCCAGCCGAACGCTGCTGTACGATATCCACAAAGGTTGGTGGTCTACCACCATCCTGAAGCGGCTGAACATCCCCCAATCGCTGCTGCCGCAGGTCGTTCCAAGCAGTATGATCTATGGCGAGACAGACCCGGCGCTCTTCGGCGGTCCAACTCGGTTGGCGGGGATGGCCGGCGACCAGCAGGCGGCCACGTTCGGTCAGGCGTGCTATGCGCCTGGGCTGGCTAAGAACACGTATGGCACAGGCTGCTTCATGCTGATGAATACCGGCAACGAGGCGGTCGAGTCGCGTAATAATTTGCTGACCACGGTGGGCTGGAAAGTGGGCGACACCGAGACGCAGTTTGCCTTGGAAGGCAGCGTATTCATCGCCGGCGCGGCCATTCAGTGGCTGCGCGACGAGTTGAAGCTCATCAGGGATGCGGCCGAGAGCGAACCGCTGGCGCGCAGTGTCAACGACAGCGGCGGGGTGTATGTCGTGCCGGCTTTTGTCGGGTTGGGCGCACCTTACTGGGACTCGTATGCCCGCGGGACAATTGTAGGGCTGACGCGCGGCAGCGGCCGGGCGCAGATCGTGCGCGCGACGTTGGAGAGCATCGCCTACCAGACCCGCGACGTGTTGGAGGCAATGCACGCTGACTCGGGGCTGACGCTGAGCGCGCTGAGGGTAGACGGCGGCGCAGTGCGGAACGACTTCTTGATGCAGTTTCAGGCAGATATTCTGGGGGTTCCGGTGCAGCGCCCCGCCGTCACCGAGACGACAGCGCTAGGGGCGGCTTACTTGGCTGGGCTGGCCACGGGTTTTTGGGAGTCCCAAGAACAGATCGCGCAGCAGTGGACCATTGAGCGCGAGTTTCAGCCCCGCATGTCGGCGGACGAGCGGGATAGACTGTATGCCGGCTGGCGTCGTGCGGTTGACCGCGCGCGCGCCTGGCTGCAGGAGTGAACAACGCTGACGCGCTGCATGCCTGGTGTGTATGCCTTAGGCACAAGGAGCGAACGAATGTCACGACAGGCGGTACTGGATGCCCTTCGTCAACATCCTGACGTCTCGGTATTAATTATTGGAGCTGGTGTGAACGGTATCGGTGTGTTTCGCGACCTGGCGCTGCAAGGCGTAGACGTCTTGATGGTAGACCGAGGCGATTACTGTTCTGGCGCCAGCGCTGCTTCTTCGCACATGATGCATGGAGGGCTGCGCTACCTCGAAAATGGCGAGTTTCGCCTGGTGCATGAGGCCCTGGTGGAGCGCAACCGGTTGCTGCGGAATGCTCCGCACTATGTGAAGCCGCTGTCGATCACATTCCCCATCTTCAGCCGGTTCTCCGGTTTGCTCAACGCGCCGCTGAAGTTCCTGGGGCTGCGCGATAAACCCAGCGAGCGCGGTTGGCTGGTCATCAAGCTGGGGCTTCTGCTCTACGATTTCCTGGCGCGCGAGTACCGCACCATGCCCACGCACAGGTTTGACTCGCGCGAGAAAGCGCTGGCCCGCCGACCGGCATTCAGTCCAGAAGTGCTGGCAACCGCCAGCTACTACGATGCCTGGATGCCGTACCCCGAACGGATCTGCTTGGAGCTGATTTTTGATGCCCAGGCAGACTGCGATCAGGCGCGAGCGCTGAATTACGTTTCGGTTGTGGGCGGCGCGGGCGACCAGGTGACGCTGCGCGATGAGCTGACCGGCGAGACGTTTGCTGTGCGCCCAAAAGTAGTGGTCAATGCGGCGGGGCCGTGGATTGATCTGGCGAACCGGGCGATCAAACGCGACACACGCTATATAGGCGGCACAAAAGGTTCTCATCTGATCCTGGACTGTCCAGAGCTGTACCAGGCGTGCGATGGCGACCAGATCTTCTTTGAGAACCGCGACGGCCGGATTGTCCTGATCTTCCCTTTCCTGGGGAAAGTCATGGTCGGCACGACCGATATCCGACAGGACGATCCAGACGCCGCGCGCTGCACTGATGACGAGGTGGAGTATATTCTCGATCTGATCAAAGTGGTGTTCCCTTCCATTCATGTTGACCGTTCGCATATCGTCTTTTGGTTTTGCGGCGTACGACCGCTGCCCCGGAGTGATGTAACCCGTACCGGCGCGATCAGCCGTGACCACAGCATTCAGGTGATCGAGGCCAATGGCGAGATCCATTTCCCTGTTTTCTCGTTGGTCGGCGGTAAATGGACGACGTTTCGAGCTTTCGCTGAACAAACGACGAATCAGGTGCTGGAGCGCTTAGGCCGCCAACGGACGCGCTCAACCGCTGATCTGCCTATCGGGGGCGGCAAGGGGTTTCCGAAAACTGATGCGGAACAGCGCCGTTGGGCTGAAAACCTGACAGCGCAAACTGGCCTTTCGGTTGACCGCGCCCTTGTCTTGCTGGAGCGTTATGGAACTTATGCCAGCCGGGTAGCCGATTTCTGCGCCGCTGGGGACGACGCGCCGCTAGTCCATGCCCCGGACTACAGCCGCCGCGAGGTGATCTTCATCGCACAGCATGAGCAAGTCGTCCATCTAGATGATTTCATCCTACGCCGAACGCTGTTGGGGATGTTAGGGCAGGTGGATGGCGCTCTACTGACTGAGGTTGGGGCGGTTATCGGCGGCGCGCTCAACTGGTCTGAAGCGCAGCGGCGGCAAGAAATCGAACGCGCGGCTCAGATACTGATACGCCATCATGGGGTGAAGCCAGAGAAACTGCAGGCCGCCCTCGAGGGCCAGCAGTGAGGCGATGGGCTGTAATGGGGCGAACTCTCGTCGGCGTTCGCCCCACGTCGTGCGCTGGTCACTTGCCGGAACCTAGCGTCAACCCCTGGATGAAGTAGCGCTGCAAGAATACGAAGACGATCACAGTGGGCAGTGTCGCCAGCAGCGCGCCAGCGGTGATGACTGGCCAGTTGGTGACGTATTGGCCGCGCAGGGTTGCCAGCCCGGCCGTCACCGGGCGCAGTGAATCCGAACTGAGCAGGATGATCGCCCAAAGATAATCGTTGAATACCCAGGTGAATTCCAATGTGGCGAGCGCGGCCATTGCAGGCAGGCTGAGCGGCAGCATAATCTGCCAGTAGATGCGGAACTCGTTACAGCCGTCCACCCGCGCAGCGTCGAAGATTTCGCCGGGCACGGTACGCATGAAGTTGCGCAGCACAAAGGTGCAGAAGCCTAGCTGAAAAGCGGTGTGAATTAAAATCAGCGCCAGATGGGTATTATATAGGCCTAACGAGTTGGTCAGTCTGAATACGGGCAGCATCAGAATTTGGAACGGGAGCATCGTTCCAGCGACGAACATGAAATACAGCGGCAGATTGAGCCGGAACTTGAAGCGCGCCAGGGCGTAGGCGCTGAGCGACGACAGGAATAACATCCCGAATAGCGACGGCAGCGTGATGATGAAACTGTTGAGCAAATAATTGCCGACGCGCGCTTTACTCCAGGCTTCAGCGAAATTGTTCAGATTGAACTGGCTAGGAATGCTCCAGAAGCCATTTAGCGTGATGTCATCCATGGTGCGGAAGGAAGTGAGCAGCGCGGCAAATACAGGCACCAACCAGATGATCGTCAGCGCTGTGAGGAACACGTATTTGGGAACTTCCCCCAATCGTCTGCGATTGGCTGATACACCCAGGACTGATCTGGTGTTAACTCCGGTGGTTGCGGCGGTGGTCATCGCGTCCTCCTAGTATTCCAGCTCGTCGCGGATCGTACGCCACAGGTAGAAGCCGATGAAAATCAAGCTGATGAGGAACAGAATAACAGCGATCGCCGCACCATAGCCCATCTTGTAGTTGTTAAAAGCCTGGATGTACATGTAATTCGCCAGCACCTGCGTGCGCTGGTTGCCGGCGGTCATAATCGAGACCAGATCGAAAGCGCGCAGAGAGTCGATGATCGAGATGACCACCACAATCGTGGTGACAGGAGCGAGGAGCGGCAGGATGACGTGCTGGAACAACTGCCTTCGGTTAGCGCCGTCCACAATAGCCGCCTCGACCAGCGTGGGATCGACGTTCTTCAGGCCGGCCAGATAGAGCACCATCACATAACCCACCTGGCGCCAAGCGGCGGCGGCGATGATGCACCAAATTGCTAGATCGCGGTCAGCCAGCCAGCCGGGTGGGTTTTGAACGCCAATACCCACTAACAGCGAGTTGATCAGTCCGGCGCGCGGCTGGTAAACCCAAGCCCAGATCAGGCCGATGACGGGAAGCGACAGGACAAGCGGCGAGTAGAAACTAATCTTGTACCACCGTCCACCACGCATCTCCTGATTGAAGATAAGAGCTAGACCCAGCCCGAGCGTGGTGGGGACGGTGATGAAAACTGCCAGCCAGCGCACGTTATTGACTAGGGCTTCATTGAAAGTTCGGTCTGTAAAAAGGCGTTGATAGTTAGCAAAGCCGAGAAAATTGGGGACGGCGGTCACGCCATCCCAGTCGGTCATGCTCAGGTAGATCGAGTATAAAGTGGGGGCGATAATCCACACGAAATACAGCGCCAGCGGCAGCGCCAGAAACAGATAGGGCGTCCAGTTCACCCGTTTGAGCCGATCCAGGAACACCGGAGCGGGCGGGGAAGTCGTCGAAGTCATAGTCGCCATAACGTTCTTCCTTCAGCATGACCTGACAGTATAGCCTGATACGAATATGGTTTAACTTACTCGATATACTAGATGGGCACGGTCAGCCTCGTCATGGGCTGACCGTGCCGTTTACCTACCATTTTCAGCCTGGGCGACAGTTACTGTCCAGCCTGTTCGGCAGCGATGCGCGCGCGAGTGGCTTCCAGTTCTTCAAGAAGCTGGTCAATGCTGGCAGGGTCATCCCAGAAAGCCATCATTGCGTCCATGCCGGCTTCTGCCATTTCAGGGGTGGTATCGCGGTCGTAAAACTGAGCCACATAGTCCGCGCCCTGAATGAGAGCAATACCCTGCTGCGTCGCCTTGGTCGCTTTGCTGATGTCTACGTCGATGCGCGTGGGCAGCCGTCCTAGCTCGTCGAAGGCCATTTGCTGAACTTCTTTAGAAGCCAGGAACGCCAGGAACTCCTTAGCGCCTTCCGGATTGCGAGCCTGGGCCGCGATGAAGTAGCCGTCGGTGGGGGCATCTTCGCCGACCGGGATGCTCGGGTCAATGATCGGGAAGCGGAAGAAGTCAAGATCGTCTTCCAGCTCATCCGGATATGTATCGGTGATGAAGCCGCCCATCAGATACATGGCTGCTTCTCCCTGCGCCATAAAATCAACAGCTTCGTTCCAGTCGTAGGCTGCCGGGTTAGCGATGAAGCATTTGCGGTCGAGGAGCTCCTGCCAACGAGCGAAGGTGGCCTTAACGCGCTCGTCCGTGTATGACTCCTTGAGCAGCATCAGATTGATATGGAACTCAGGGCCGTTCTGGCGCATGTTCAGATAATCGAACCAGGCAGCAGCCGGCCAGCGGAAGCGTGTGCCGATGGTGAACGGGGCAATGCCCGCTGCGTTGAAAGTGTCGCAGGCCGCCAGCAGTTCGTCCCAGGTCTCGATTGGGGCTTTTACGCCGGCCTTCTCAAACAGAGATGGCCGGTAGTAGATCGCCCACCAGTAGTATGAGGTCGGCATGAAGTATTTGCCTTCGCCCACTGTGGCCAAGGCGGTGAAGCCGGGCGCAAACACATCATCGAGCCCTTCAGCCTGCCACATGTCAGAGAAGTCGAGAATCAGGCCGCGGTCAATGAAGAAGCGAGCGCGATTGCCGGCGAACCAGGTCAGTACATCGGGCGCGGGCTGCGCGGTCAGGTAAGCGCGGATGGCCTGCTTGAAGTCCTCATGCGCGATGATGGAATGATTGATCGGTTTGTCAGGATGCATCTCATTCCACATGGCGACGACTTTTTCATCGAAGGCGCGCGGTGTGGGATCACCGTTGTAGGAATTGTAGGTGATGAAATCCTGGGCGAGGACTGGAGCCACCGCCAGCACCGCTGCTGCCAGGAGTACGGCTACTACCAGAAACCGCAAGGTATTTCGACTCATGTGCATTTTCTCCTCAAGACACACACTTTCATTGAATGGTTGCTCGAGTGCAGATGGTTCATCGTCTGGGGATCAGATCAGCCTCCTTTCCTCGTTAAGCCAGGGGCTGGCACGGGCGCTGACGATCCACGAACGACCAGTTCAACCGGCAGCGTGATCGGCTGTGGTGAACGGCCATTCAGGATGTCGAGCAGCATACGCGCTGCTTCCTGCCCCTGGCGAAACGCTTGTTGGTTCACGGTCGTCAGCGGCGGGACGATGATCGCCGCAGTCGGGATGTCATCATAACCGATCACTGTCATCTGGTCGGGCACGCGGATGGCGCGAACGTGGAGCTGTTGGAGCGCGCCAATGGCCATGCGGTCATTCAGACAGACAAGCGCTGTGAGATCAGGATGGCGGGACAATAATTCAGCAGCGCAGGCGGCGCCGCTGGCGGTAGAGAAATCACCTTCGGCCATCGGCAGCGTGTCGAAATCGAGACCATACGCTTCGGCGGCTGCTCGCAACCCAGCTAAACGTTGGGAGATGCTAAAGTGTAAGCTTTCGTTCACGCTGATCACGCCAATACGACGGTGCCCAAGCTTTAGGACATGGTCCATCGCTTGAAATCCGCCAGCGCAGTCGTCGGCGCGCACGAAAAACGTGTTGGGGTGGTAGCCAATGGTCACGGAGGGAATGCCATGTGCAAACACTGGTTCGACCACCGACGCTGAGGGCACGCTGTCCAGCGCGATAAAACCATCAATATACCCGCTCTGAACAAGCTGCAAGTAGTGTTCGTCGGGTTGGCCAGAGACGATGCGCGGTGTGCTCAGCAGCAAGTTGTAACCGCGCTGGTGGCACTCCGATTCGATGCCTTCGAGGATGAGCAGGACGAATGGATCAGCGAACAGGGCATCATAGACATACGGAAACACGAAGGCAATGATCTGGGTTTTACCGGATGATAATGCGCGTGCTGCTAAGTTGGGCACATAACCGATCTCTTTGACTGCCTGCAGCACTTTCGCGCGTGTGCGTTCGCTGAAGTAGGGTGTGTTCGAGAGGACTTTGGAGACAGTGGCGGTGGATACGCCGGCTCTGCGGGCGACGTCTTCTAAGGTGGGCATGATCAGTCTTTAGAACAATCTATAGTTAAGCGCTTAACCTTTTTCCTTAGCTTATAGAAAAATTGAATAGGTGTCAACTGAGTGCGAGACAAATATGTCTATTCTGCACAAACCGAGTGGGTGATGGGGTTGATTGGGCGGTACAGAGCGTGCCGAGAGTGGCTTTTCTGAGGACACATGCCGAAGATGAGCAAAATAGTCGTTGTATCTTTCTAGTCCTAGCCAAATGGCAGTTCACTCCGGGCGTTTGACGGCATGACCGCCGAACTGATTGCGCATGGCAGCCAGCATTTTGGCGGCGAAGGACTCGTCCTGGCGGCTGACGAAACGCATCAGCAGTGAGAGGGTGATGACCGGAGCCGGCACATCCTGGTCAATCGCCTCGAAGACCGTCCACCGGCCTTCACCGGAGTCGGCGACCCAGCCCCGAATCTCCGCCAGATCGGGGTCGTCAGCGAGGGCGTTGGCGATGAGGTCGAGCAGCCAGGAGCGCACGACGCTGCCATAGCGCCAGATATCGGCAACCTGGCGTAGATCAAACTGGAAGTCGTGTTTGGCGCGTAGGAGTTCAAAACCTTCAGCATAAGCCTGCATCAACCCATATTCGATGCCGTTGTGAATCATCTTGGCAAAATGTCCCGCGCCGCTTGACCCAACACGGCCCCAACCGCGATCGGGCGCTGGCGCCAGGGTCTGCAGGATCGGCGTCAGATGTTCGATTACTGTATCTTCGCCTCCGACCATCAAGCTGTAGCCGTCTGTCAACCCCCAGACGCCGCCGCTTGTGCCTATATCCACCAGGTGGATGCCGCTGTGCTGGAGCTGTTCACCGCGCCGGAGGGTGTCTTTGTAGTTGCTGTTGCCGCCATCGATGATGATGTCATCAGGTTGGAGCACTCCGCTCAGGTTGTGGATGACTTCCTCTGTCGGCTCACCGGCAGGGACCATCACCCAGATGATGCGAGGGGGCGAGAGCTGGTCGCGCAGCGCGACCAGGTTGGCCACGGGCTCGGCGCCAAGCTCAACCAGCGGCGAGGCGGCTTGTGGGTTGTGGTCGTAGACGACGACCTGATGGCCGCCTGCGAGCAGGCGCTGAACCATATTGCTTCCCATGCGTCCCAGGCCAACCATTCCCAAGCGCATTGTCGTCTCCTTTGGCTCGCCGGCAGCGACATGTTCAGGGCAGCGTGGGGCGTAGATGTCTGACTCCGTCCTCGCTGGCGACGATGACATCAGCGGTCATGCCGATGAACAAGCCGTGTTCAACGATGCCGGCTCGCGTCTTCATTCGGGCGGCCAGTTCGGCCGGATTGGAGATGGGGCCGAAGCGACAGTCCAGGATGTAGTTGCCTTGATCAGTGCGAAACGGTTCTCCATCGGCAGCGCGACGGATGCTCACCTGCGCGCCAAGCGACTCCAGGAATGCGGCCTGTGAACCGTAGCCGAAAGGGACGACTTCAACTGGGACTGCCCAGATAGTTCCTAGTTGAGGCACTAGTTTCTGGTAATCAACGATGATCATTTCGCGGCGGGTCGCCTGCGCTACGATCTTCTCCCACAGAAGCGCGCCGCCGCCGCCTTTGATCAGGTTGAATTGGGGATCAACCTCGTCAGCGCCGTCAATGGTGATATCCACGACCGGGTGCGCCTCCAATGTGGTGAGAGGGATTGACAGGGCTGCTGCCCGACGCGCGACGCGTGACGAACAGGGTATCCCCAGGATATGGTGAAGTTCGCCAGATTGAAGGCGTTGGCCGATGAGCTCGATGGCAAAAGCGGCGGTGCTGCCTTCGCCCAATCCTACCACCATGCCGGACTCGATGAAGCCGACGGCAAACTCGGCGGCCTGGCGTTTGAGGGCGACTGTGTCAGTCATCGGTTGATCACAGCAGGCTGCGCGCTGCCAGCGCAGCTCCGACAATGCCGGCATCGTTCATGAGCTGCGCCGGGACAATGGGGGCGCGGGTATTGAGCAGGTGCAGAAAGCGCTCATGCTTTTTGCTGACGCCGCCGCCGAAGATGAATAGGTCAGGCGAGAACAAGAACTCGACCTGTGCCAGAAATTCATCCACGCGCTCGGCCCATTCTTCCCAACTCAGATCCTTTTCCTGGCGGACACGGTCAGAAGCGCGTTTTTCGGCATCCTTCCCCCGGATTTGGAGATGGCCGAGTTCTGTGTTGGGGATGAGCTGTCCATCGAGAAACAGCGCGCTGCCGATACCAGTGCCGAATGTGAGCATGATAACTACCCCTTTGCGTCCTCTGCCAGCGCCAAACTGCATTTCAGCTATGCCGGCTGCATCAGCGTCGTTGATGAGCTGGCACGGGCAGTTCGTCTTGCGCTCGAATAGCACCTGTCCATTGGCGCCGATCCACGATTTGTCCACATTGGCGGCGCTGTGGGCTATGCCGTCTTTGATGATCGCGGGAAAGGTACAGCCGATGGGGTCAGTCCATTTGAAGTGCTGCACGATCTGGGCTACGGCTTCGCTCACGGCTCCAGGAGTGGCGGGTTGTGGAGTTGGGATGCGAAAACGTTCCACCAGGAGGGCTCCAGATCGAATATCAACTGGCGCGCCCTTGATGCCTGAACCGCCGATGTCAATGCCGAGCGCAATCATGCCTCGCCGCTCCTATAGACGTTGGGGGTAGGGTTGAGACTGTGATTTAGGGTCAGATATTACCCCAAACTCGATTCACGGCCAATATGGATCATTTGAGGTCGGAGCGCTGCCCTGCCGCGTCAGCGCATTTTGCTTGACATCTCTCAATCTTGCGTTATGCTTGGCTCTATGTTCATCTGGCCTACGCTCATTCGTCAGTTCATACATCGCTTCCGTTAAGCCTGATATCTGTCCGGAAGCGGTGATGTAACGCGCGTAAGTTCATAGCCGTACATGCCTGCGATGTAAACCCCGGACGGGTAATTAGTTCGGGGTTTTTGTTTAAGGGTTGCTCTGGGGTCATACGCTTCAGAAAGGGAAGGATTATGCCAACCGGCGAGGTCAAAAAAGTTGTTCTGGCTTACAGCGGCGGTTTGGATACGTCAGTCATTGTCCCATGGCTGCGCGAAAATTACGGCTGTGAAGTCGTCTGCTTCTGCGCCGATTTGGGACAAGAAGAAGAACTCGACGGCCTGGAGGCCAAGGCCAAAGCATCTGGGGCCAGCAAGCTGTATATTCGTGATGTGCGTGAAGAATTCCTGACCGACTTCGTGTTTCCAACGATGCAGGCGGGCGCTGTTTATGAGCGCGAATATTTGCTGGGCACATCGTTTGCGCGTCCTCTGATCGCGAAGCACATGGTGGAGATCGCCGAGATAGAAGGCGCAGACGCTGTAGCGCACGGCGCGACGGGTAAAGGCAATGATCAAGTACGGTTTGAGCTCACCGTCATGGCGCTCAATCCTAAGCTGCGGATCATCGCTCCCTGGCGCGAGTGGGATATCCGCAGCCGGGAAGATGCGCTGGCGTATGCGCGTAAGCACAATGTTCCAGTCGCTGCCACCGAGAAATCAATCTACAGCCGCGACCGAAATCTGTTTCATCTCAGCCACGAAGGCGGCCTGCTCGAAAACCCGTGGAATGAGCCGGAACCCAGCATGTTCCAGTTGACAGTTGATCCGCAAGATGCGCCTGATGAGCCTGTCTATGTGACGATTGGGTTTGAACAGGGCGTGCCTGTCAGTTTGGATGATGAGAGGCTGTCGCCGGTTGAATTGTTTGCTCGGCTCAATAAATTGGCCGGCGCGCACGGGGTGGGGCGCGTAGACATCGTAGAGAATCGGCTGGTGGGGATGAAGAGCCGTGGCGTCTACGAGACGCCGGCGGGCACGGTCATCCGCCGCGCGCATCAGGCATTAGAAAGCATATGCCTGGACAAGTACACCATGCATTTCAAGGACTTCATCGCGGTCAAGTATGCTGAACTGGTCTATAACGGCCTATGGTATACCCAACTGCGCGAGGCGCTGGATGGGTTTGTGCAGGTCACCCAACGCACAGTGACCGGCGTGGTGCGCATGAAGTTGTACAAAGGCAATGCGATCATTGCAGGTCGTAAAAGTGAGTACAGCCTGTACCGCGAGGACTATGCTTCGTTCGGTCGCGAGGATGTGTACAACCAGAAGGATGCCGAGGGATTCATCCATCTGTTCGGCCTGCCACTGAAAGTCGAGGCGCTGCTGGCGCTGGAGGGCGGCGGCCAGAGCCGTTATCGAACGCCTGATTACAGCAAATTCAAACGCGATTAAGACGCTGTAGGCCGAAATGGAGTGACAATGCTTTGGGGCGGGCGTTTCTCTGAACCGACAGATGACGATCTACGCGCATTGAATGACAGTTTTGGTTTTGACCGGCGCCTGTACGCGCAGGACATCGCGGGCAGCATGGCTTATGCGCGGGCTCTCGCGCGTGCGGGCGTACTGACAGCGCATGAAGCTGAACTCATTACAGATGGTTTGCAGCGTGTGCAGGCTGAATTTGAGGCAGGCGGCTTCAGGCCTGCGGCCAGCGATGAGGATATCCATACAGCAGTCGAACGCCGGTTGATCGAACTCGTCGGGCCAGTTGGAGGCAAACTTCATACTGGGCGGAGCCGCAATGATCAGGTGGCGACTGATTTCCGGCTCTGGGTCATCGCTGCGCTGAGCCGGGTGGATCAGCGGCTTGAAGATTTGCAAATCGCGCTCATCGGCCAGGCCGAGCAGCATTTGCACACGCTGATGCCGGGATACACCCATTTGCAACCGGCTCAACCGATCACTGCTGCGCACTGGCTGATGAGTTTCTTCTGGATGGCAGCTCGCGATCGTGAACGCCTGCAGGATGCGCGCCGCCGCGCCGCAGTCTGCCCGCTGGGTTCGGGGGCGCTAGCCGGTACGCCTTTCGCGATTGATCGCGCAGCCCTGGCGGCTGATCTAGGGATGGTATCGGTCAGCCAGAACAGCTTAGATGCGGTGAGCGATCGGGATTTTGCGGCAGAGGCGGCGTTTGGCTTGGCGCTGACCGGCGTTCATCTCAGCCGTCTGGCGGAAGACATCATCCTCTACAGCAATCCTCAGTTTGGTTTCATCACACTGCATGATCGCTACAGCACCGGCTCCAGCCTGATGCCGCAAAAGCGCAATGCCGACCCGCTGGAGCTGGCGCGCGGAAAGACCGGACGTTTGATCGGCCATGTAACCGGCCTGCTCACCACGCTCAAGGGGCTGCCGAGCGCCTACAACAAAGATTTGCAGGAGGACAAAGAGGGACTGTTCGATGCATTTGACACGATTGAGCGTTTGCTGCCGGTGATAACTGGCGTCATCCACACGCTGCAGCTCAACTCGGAGCGCATGCGTTTAGCTCTGGCGGATGAACTGTTAGCGACAGATCTGGCCGATTATCTGGTTGAAAAAGGGATGCCGTTCCGAGAGGCGCATCATGTCGTTGGCCGGATCGTGCGGTATGCTGCCGAAAAACGCTTGAGTCTGTCGCAGATTGACCTGCAGACGCTGACCGCTTTCTCAGAGCGATTTGGGGAGGATGTGGCAGCGGTATTCCAGTTTGAGAATGCAGTCAACCGTAGGCGGGTGACAGGCGGCACGTCGCCGACGGCTGTTCAAGCGCAAATCGCAGCCGCGCGAGACCTGCTTGCCGCTCTCAAAGCATAACCTGGGCAATATGCACAATATCTGGCGTTGAATATGAACGAACTTATGGCGAGGGGCGGAATTGCCCATGCGAATACGTTGACAGTTTTGTTGAAGATCGTTACGCTAGGTGACAATACCACTATCGCAGTGCTAAACATCATGAAGATGCTCAGCAAGCTCAACGCCGCCCTCATCAGCATTATCATCGTACTCGTCCTTATCGGCGGGTTATAACGGCTTGGGCGGTGGTTGAGGACGGAGACAAGCGCAGCAACTAGCCCCCAAGCCGGGGGCTTTTTATTTTCGACAGCGATCGAGGAAGAGTCTATGCCAGCAGAATATATCTGGAAGAACGGCGAGTTTATCGAATGGGACAAGGCAACGGTGCACGTCACTGCCCACGCTCTGCACTATGGCTCCAGCGTATTTGAAGGCATACGCGCCTATGCGACGCCCGATGGACCGGCCGTATTTCGCCTGCAGCCGCACACTCAGCGGTTAATTAACTCCTGTAAAATCGCGCGGATTGAGCTGGAGTATACCGCCGACCAGATTAATCAGGCGATTTTGGAGACCATTCGGCGCAATGGACATGAGTCGTGCTACATTCGACCGCTGGTCTTCCGAGGGGCGAACAAACTCGGTTTGGAGGGACGTCAAAACCCAACTGAAGTGGTCATCATCACCATGGAGTGGGGACGGTATCTGGGGAGCGAAGCGATCGAAAATGGCGTTGACGTTCAGGTGAGCTCCTGGCGGCGGATTGCCCCCGATACATTCGCGTCGCTGGCGAAAATTGGCGGCCAGTATGTCAACAGTCAGTTCATCAGTATGGAAGCCCACGACAACGGCTTTAGCGAGGGGATTGCCCTCGACATCAACGGCTATGTGAGCGAGGGCGCTGGCGAGAATCTGTTCGTCATTCACGATGGTGTGGTGTACACGCCCGGAGCTTGGGCGTCTATTCTGATGGGCGTGACGCGCGATACTGTCCTCAAGCTGCTGCATGATCTGGGATACAGCGTGCGTTATGAGGCGATTGCGCGCGATATGCTGTATCTGGCTGATGAAATCTTCTTCACTGGCACGGCGGCTGAGATCACGCCGATCCGGTCAGTAGATCGTATCCCGGTAGGAAGTGGTAAGCCTGGCCCGATCACGCGGGCTGTGCAGCAAGAGTTCTTCAACATCACGTCGGGCAAAGTGCCTGACCGGCATGGCTGGCTGACTTACGTCCGCCAAACTGCGCCGGTCCCGAGCAGTGACTAAGCATACACATATATAGGCAAAGACCGAAGATGACAAGGAGCACAACACCATGATGCTGACCGGAGCAGAAATTGTGATGGAATGTTTGCTGCGCGAGGGGGTCGAGATCATGTTTGGCTACCCTGGCGGAGCCATCCTGCCGACGTATGACGCCATGACGAAGTATCCACAGATTCGGCACGTGTTGGTACGCCATGAACAGGGTGCAGCTCACATGGCTGACGGCTATGCGCGGGCGACCGGCAAGGTTGGGGTGGCCATCGCCACTAGCGGGCCGGGCGCGACCAATCTAGTGACCGGCATCGGCACAGCCATGATGGATTCGTCGCCGATCGTCTGCATCACCGGACAGGTTCCACGCGGCGCTATCGGTTCAGACGCCTTCCAGGAGATTGACATCACCGGTATCACACTGCCGATCACTAAGCATAACTACTTGGTCGGCGATGTCCGTGAGCTGGCTTATGTGATCAAGGAAGCATTTTACATCGCCCGCACTGGGCGTCCGGGGCCGGTGCTGATCGATATTCCCAAAGATGTCCAGAACGAAAAGATCGAGTTCGAATATCCAGAAGGACCAGTGCGCCTGCCCGGTTACCGTCCGCCCAGCATGGCCAGCGAGGAGCAGATCCAGGCGGCGTTGGATCTCATTCACCAGGCGAAACGACCTATCATTTTGGCCGGTCACGGCATCGTGATGGCCGGCGCGTCGCAAGAGCTGCGCGAGCTGGCGGAAAGGGCGCAGATACCCGTGGCGCTGACGCTGCTGGGGAAAGGTGCGATGTCGGAGCAACATCCGTTGGTGGTTGGCATGATGGGGATGCATGGCGCGGCGGCCTGCAACTACGCCATCCAGGAGGCCGATCTGCTGATCGCGCTGGGGATGCGTTTCGATGATCGCGTGACGGGCAACCTGAAGACGTATTCGCCGAATTCGCGCAAAATCCACGTTGATATTGATCCCTCAGAGATCAATAAGAACGTCAAAGTTGATGTAGGCATTGCCGGAGACGTCCGAACAGTGCTGGCGCAAATCCTGCCCGGTTTGCAATCCATGACGCACCCTGAATGGATCGGTCGTATTCGCGACTGGCAGGAAGACGGGAACGAACGCGATATTTTGAATTATGACACGGGCGATCGCCTGTTGGGCGCGCAGGTCATCAATGATCTGTGGCATTACACAGGCGGCGACGCGATCACCGTCACGGATGTTGGACAGCATCAGATGTTAGAAGCCCAGTATTATCCTCATCAGCGTCCTGCCACGATGCTGACCAGCGGTGGGCTAGGGACGATGGGGTTTGGTTTGCCAGCGGCGATCGGCGCTAAGCTGGGCAGGCCTGATGAAGAAGTATGGGCGATCGTGGGTGATGGCGGTTTCCAGATGACGATGGCCGAGCTGGCGACGGCCATGCAGGAAAAGGTGAAGGTCAATATCGCCATCTTGAACAATGCCTACTTGGGGATGGTGCGGCAGTGGCAGGAATTCTTCTATGAAGAACGCTATCAAGCTACGCCGATGTTCAATCCGGATTTCGTCAAGCTGGCGGAGGCCTTCGGGATACCCGCCATGCGGGTGACGCATCGCAGCCAGGTCGAGGAGTCGGTGCGGTTCGCCCGCAGCCATGAGACCACGGTCTTGATCGAGGACGCGATCGAGAAAGAAGACATCGTCTATCCAATGGTGCCCGCCGGCGCCGATCTGCACAACATGATCCGGCGGCCTAAACCTGGGGAGAAGCAAGGATGAGCCAGCCTGAAAAGCACAAACAGACAGTTGTCGCTCTGGTTGAGAACAAGCCTGGCGTGCTAAATCGAGTCGCCAGCCTGTTCCGGCGGCGCAACTTCAACGTGGACAGCCTGACGGTGGGGCGCACACACAAACCGCATATCTCGCGCATGACGATTGTGGTCGACGCCCAGCGCACCGATGGTCGTCGTATCGCGGCCAACTTGTTCAAGCTGGTCAATGTCATCGATGTCAAATTGGTGTCCGAAGAGCCGTATGTCAGCCGTGATCTGGCGCTCATCAAAGTGAGGACGGATGATGTTGACTCGCGCAATGCGGTAACGACGATCTGTGACCGGTATCCAGCCCGGATCGTGGACATCGGCACGAAGGTCGCCATCATCGAGATCACCGCACAAGAAGACATCGTCGAGTCGCTGATTCATGAGCTTGAGCCGATCGGTATCGTGGAGATGGTGCGCACTGGCGTAGTCGCGATGGGGCGCGGCGTTCGCATTGTGGACGCAGATTATGAGCCCCCGATTCTGGCGCACACGGAGGCAGATGCATACCAGGTCTACGGCGTGTAGGGCAGGGCTTGCGTATTTAAGGGCGGCCAATCAAAGCCGCCCCCTACAGGATGGAGAACAACATGGCGAAGTTGTATTACGATCAGGACGCCGATCTGTCTTTGCTGCAGGGCAAAACGATCGCGGTCATCGGGTATGGCAGCCAGGGACATGCGCACGCGCTGAATGCCAAGGACAGCGGCGCGAAAGTCGTTGTCGGCCTTCATGATGGCAGCCAGAGCTGGGCCAAGGCAGAAGCCGATGGTCTGACGGTGAAGACGGTCGCCGATGCAGTGCGCGACGCGGACGTCGTCATGGTGCTGATCCCTGACACCAAGCAGGCTGAAGTCTACGCGCAGTTCATCGGTCCGAATCTGAAGCCGGGAAGTATGTTGATGTTCGCTCACGGGTTCAACATCCATTTCGGCGAGATCAAACCGCCCGCCAGCGTGGATGTGACCATGGTAGCGCCTAAAGCGCCTGGCCATCGAGTGCGCGAGGTCTTCCGTGAAGGCGGCGGCACGCCGGCGCTGCTGGCGGTATATCAGGACGCAACCGGCCAAGCCAAAGCGTTGGCGCTGGCGTATGCCAAGGCGATTGGCTGCACCCGCGCGGGCGTGATCGAGACGACTTTCAAAGAGGAGACGGAGACCGATCTGTTTGGCGAGCAGGTCATCTTGTGCGGCGGAGTCACTGCGCTCATCCGGTCGGCGTTTGAGACACTGGTCAAAGCTGGCTATCAGCCGGAGGTCGCCTATTTCGAGTGTCTGCATGAACTGAAGCTGATCGTTGATCTGCTGTATCAGGGTGGTCTGAGCTATATGTGGTACAGCGTCAGCGACACGGCTGAATACGGCGGCTATGTCGTAGGCGATCAGATTGAGAGCATCGTTAAAGAAGAGCTGGACGGGGTGCTGCAGCGCATTCAGGACGGATCATTTGCTCGTGAGTGGATCGAAGAAAACAAGAAAGGGCGTCCGAATTTCCTGCCACGGCGCCGCCGTGAGCACGAGCTGTTGATTGAACAGGTTGGCGCTGAACTGCGCGAGATGATGCCGTTCTTGAACGCCAAGCGCATTAAGCAGCAGGCTTGATGAAGGACGACTGATGAGACAAGAAGTTTCGGGCGTCAGTGCGGAAGGGGGTGATCACATGTCTGAGGATGGCCTTAGCGACCTTCGGCTGTGGATGACCATTTCTATCCTGCATTGCCTTGACAGAGAGGATCACCCCGGATGACTACGATCACGTATGACCCGAACCATGTACGTATTTTTGACACGACGCTGCGCGATGGTGAGCAGAGTCCTGGCGCAACGTTGAGCAGTGCGGAGAAGTTAGAAATCGCCCGGCAGCTCGCGCGGTTGGGCGTCGATATCATCGAAGCCGGATTTCCGGCCGCTTCTCCGGATGATCTGGCAGCGGTGCAGCGTATCGCTCATGAGGTTGGAACGCCGGAAGGGCCGGTGATTTGCGGCCTAGCGCGGGCGGTTGAAAGCGACATTCGTACCTGTTGGGAAGCGGTGAAACTAGCGGCGAAGCCGCGCATACACACTTTTCTGGGGACGTCTGATATTCATCTGAAATATCAAACCGGGATGACGCGCCAGCAGGCGTTGGAGACCATCCGCAAAGCGGTGACTTTAGCGCGCAGCCTGTGTGAGGATGTGGAGTTCAGCCCGATGGATGCCGGACGAACTGATCCCTCATTCCTGGTTGAGGTGTGCGCAGCGGCAGTTGAATGCGGCGCGACCACGCTGAACATCCCGGACACAGTGGGCTACGTCACCCCGCAGGAATGGGGCGAACTGATCGCCAACCTGATCGCAGAGACCCCCGGCGCCGGGCCGGGCAGCGGCATCATCTGGTCGGTGCACTGTCATAATGATCTGGGGCTGGCAACTGCCAATACCCTGATGGGGGTGGTGGCCGGCGCTCGGCAGGTTGAGGTCACGGTCAATGGGATTGGTGAGCGCGCCGGCAATACGAGTCTGGAAGAGGTCGTGATGGCGCTGCATACGCGCTCGCAGTTCTACGGCCTGCATACCCGTATCAACACGCGCGAAATCATGAAAACCAGTCGGTTAGTCAGCAATTATACGGGGATGCCGGTACAGCCCAATAAGGCGGTAGTTGGCAGCAACGCCTTTGCGCATGAGGCGGGCATTCATCAGGATGGTGTGCTGAAGCACGCCAGCACCTACGAGATCATGACGCCGGAAAGTATCGGTCTCAGTCAGAGCCGGCTGGTGTTGGGGAAGCACAGCGGCCGTCACGCCTTGAAAGCGCGCCTAAAGGAGTTGGGTTATCAAATCGAGGGTGACGCTCTCAACCAGGTTTTTGCCCGGTTCAAGGATCTGGCCGATGCCAAAAAGACCGTCACCGATGCCGATCTGGAGGCGTTGATCGCCGATGAATTCCACAAGCCAGAAGAAATCTTCAGTTTGGTGGACATTCAAGTGATGTGCGGCACTATGGGCATGCCGACCGCGACCGTCAAGATGCGCAGCGCTGATGGAGAGACTTTCGTTCATGCAGCGGTCGGTACCGGCCCTGTAGACGCCAGCTACAAAGCGATTGACGCTATTGTCAAAGCCCCTAATACGCTCATCGAATACAGCGTCCACAGTGTAACCGAAGGAATCGACGCGCTAGGCGAGGTCACTGTGCGCATTGCTGCGCCGGGCGAGGACAAGCGCTCGTTCGGGGGCTACGGAGCCGACAGCGATATCGTGGTGGCCAGCGTCAAGGCTTATCTGGCCGCGCTGAACCGGATGATCGCTGTACAGGGCTACGGCACACGCCAACCGGAAGGCGAGGCGGCCACAGTCAGCGTGAAACACGCTGATTAGCGTCTTGGATTAGGAATTTGGGGCGGCGCCGGTCTAGGCGTTGTTTGGAGATAGGCCGGCGCTCCGAGTTTTTGGATAACCGTGTGAGCACTAGAGATCAGGATATGACGACGAACGGGCATTTCAACAGAAACAGGGCGCGGACGCTGTTCGAGAAAGTCTGGGATCAGCATCTGGTTCGACCGCAGACACCAGATACGCCGGCGGTGCTGTATATTGACCTCCATCTGGTGCATGAGGTGACATCACCGCAAGCCTTCGCGCTGCTGCGCGAACGCGGGCTGAAAGTGCGCCGTCCCGATAAGACGTTGGGGACGATGGATCACAGTACGCCGACCACACCGCGCAACGCTTTGGGCATCATCCCGGTCACTGACCAGATGGCGGCGGCGCAGCTTGACGTCATGCGCAAAAACTGCGCCGATTTCGGCATTCCGCTGTACGACCTGGGAACCTCGAATCAAGGTATCGTCCATGTCATCGGCCCAGAACAGGGTCTCACGCAGCCAGGGATGACGATCGTTTGCGGCGACAGCCATACCAGCACGCACGGCGCGTTTGGGGCGCTGGCATTTGGCATCGGCACCAGCGAAGTGGCGCATGTGCTGGCCACTCAGTGCCTGCTGCAGAACCAGCCCAAAACGATGGCCATCCGCGTGGATGGTCGTCTGCAGCCAGGAGTGACTGCCAAGGATATCATCCTGGCGATCATCGCCAAGATCGGCGTCGGCGGCGGCACGGGCTATGTGTTTGAGTACATGGGCGAAGCCATCCGGTCGTTAAATATGGAAGGTCGCATGACCATTTGCAACATGTCTATCGAAGGCGGCGCGCGTGCGGGGCTGGTTGCGCCGGATGATACCACGTTCGAGTACGTCGCTGGCCGCCCCTATGCGCCGCGCGGCGCTGATTGGGAGCGGGCAGTGGCGGCTTGGCGGCAGCTGCCATCGGACGATGGCGCAGTGTTCGACAATGAAGTGACGCTGAACGCCGACGATCTGGTTCCGATGATCACCTACGGAACCAATCCAGGCATGGGGATGCCGATCACCGGGCGCGTGCCAGACCCCGATCACCTGAGCGATGTCAGCCAGAAGATGGCATTGGACAAAGCGTTGAAATACATGGCTTTGCAGCCTGGCCAGCCGCTGTTAGGCCAGCGCATTGACGTCGTGTTCGTCGGAAGCTGTACCAACTCTCGCATTTCGGATCTGCGTGAAGCAGCGCGCCTCATCAAAGGCCGGAAGGTGGCTGAAGGCGTGCGCATGCTGGTCGTGCCTGGCTCACAGCAGGTGAAGGCGCAGGCTGAAGCTGAAGGGCTGCATGAGATCTTCAAAGCGGCTGGCGCCGAATGGCGCGAAGCGGGCTGCTCGATGTGCATTGCGATGAACGGCGATCAGCTTCAACCGGGGCAGTACGCCGTCAGCACCAGCAATCGCAATTTTGAGGGCCGCCAGGGCAAAGGCGGGCGCACTTTCCTCGCTAGTCCGCTGACCGCGGTGGCTGCGGCTGTCAGCGGCGTGATCACTGATCCCAGGGAGTTGATGAACTGATGGAACCGATCCGCGTATTCAGCGGGCGTCTGGCGCCGCTGCCGATCAACGATATTGACACTGACCAGATCATCCCGGCGCGCTTTTTGAAAGTCACCGACAAGGAAGGACTGGGCGCGGCCTGTTTTTCGGACTGGCGTTACGAGGCGGATGGTTCCCCCAAACCAGACTTTGTGCTGAATCAGCCTGTCTACCAGGGCGCGTCCATACTGATTGGTGGGCATAACTTTGGGTGTGGCAGCTCACGCGAACATGCGCCGTGGGCGCTGCTGGGGGCGGGTTTTCGAGCGGTGATCAGCACGTATTTTGCGGATATCTTCCGCAACAATGCGCTGAAGAACGGCCTGCTGCCTGTCGTTGTGGATGCTGAGATGCACCAGCAGCTCATCAGTCTGGCGCAGGAAGATCCGTCGGCTGAAGTCACGATAGACTTAGAAGCTCAATCTGTGACGCTGCCCGATGGCCGGCAGGTGACCTTTCCGATTGATCCGTTTTCCCGCTACTGTTTGTTGAACGGCGTTGATCAGCTCGGCTTCTTGTTGAGCCTGAACGATCAGATCGAAGCATATGAAGCGCAACACGCTGCGCGCGTGCTGACTACCAGCGCATAGGGGGAGAGTATGCAGTCCATTGCCATCTACGACACCACGCTCAGGGACGGCACACAGCGCGAGGGGATTTCGCTGTCGCTGGCCGACAAGCTGAAGGTGACGCGCCTGCTGGATTCCCTGGGAATCGCTTACATCGAAGGCGGTTGGCCGGGGTCTAATCCCAAAGATGCCGGGTACTTTGAAGCGGTGCGCGACATAGAACTCACTCATGCCAGGATCGCCGCTTTCGGCTCGACATGTCGCAAGAATGGCGATCCTGAACGTGATTTCAATATCATCGCCCTAGTGGAAGCGCAGACGCCGGTCGTCACTGTGGTCGGTAAAACCTCCATGCTGCACGTCACGGAAGTGCTGCAGACGACGCCGCAGGAAAACCTGCGCATGATCCGCGACAGCCTGGCTTATCTGAAGAGCCTCGGTAAAGAGGTCATCTATGATGCCGAACACTTTTTCGACGGTGTCAAACTCGACCTAGAGTACGGGCTTGATACGCTGGCGGCCGCCATCGAGGGTGGGGCAGATGTGATCGTGTTATGCGACACAAATGGCGGCACGCTCCCCTGGGAAGTGACGCGCTATGTGGAGACAGTGCGACAGGCATTCCCAAATATCCCGCTCGGCATTCATACACACAATGATAGTGAACTGGCTGTAGCCAACACGCTGGCGGCGGTACAGGCCGGGGTCATTCAGGTGCAGGGGACGATCAATGGTTACGGCGAACGTTGCGGCAATGCCAACTTGTGCAGTATCATCCCGGACTTGGAATTGAAGATGGGCTACCGCTGTCTGCCCTCGCGCGAGCATCTCAGGTATTTGACCAGTCTGTCGCGCACTGTGGCTGAAATCGCCAACCTAGCGCCAGATAACCACCTAGCCTATGTAGGCCGCAGCGCCTTCGCTCACAAGGGTGGTATCCACGTTGCGGCGATGCGGCGTAATATCCACAGCTACCAGCATATTGACCCTGAAATTGTCGGCAATGAGATGCGAGTTCTGGTCTCCGATCTGTCCGGCCAGGGGAATGTGCTGAGCAAGGCTGAGGAGTTCGGCCTGGATGTCTCCCAGGAAGAAGCCGTCAAAGTGCTTCAGGAGATCAAAGTCTTGGAGAGCCAGGGATTCGTGTTCGAAGGGGCTGAAGCTTCGGTGGCGGTGCGTTTGCATCGCGCCAAGCCGGGTTACAAGCCGATCTTCACGCTCATCGACTATACAGTGATCGTTGAGGAGCGCCGCGGCCGCGGCGGGCTGGCCGAGGCGATGGTCAAATTGGACATTGATGGCGACGTCGTGCACACGGCGGCGGAAGGGAATGGTCCAGTCAATGCGCTCGATCTAGCGCTGCGTAAAGCGCTGACTGGCCGCTATCCTCAGCTTGCTGATTTTCAACTAGCGGATTATAAAGTGCGTATCCTGGACGGCAACAATGGCACGGCGGCCACGACGCGCGTGCTCATCGAGACTCAGAACGGCGCTCAGCGGTGGAGCACGGTCGGAGCCGGCACTAACATCATCCAGGCGAGCTGGCGCGCTCTGGTTGACAGCGTGGAGTACGGCTTGTGTGTTGCGCCGTCTGAAGTCAAACGCGAGGCGGTGTCGAGCTGACGCAGCACTGCCTGGAACTTCGCCTAAGCTGAATTATAGATACGGGCTGAGATGATCTCAGCCCTTTGCGTGAAAGAAGGAAATGGATGAAAGCCACTATTACCGTACTGCCTGGCGACGGAATTGGACCCGAAGTCACGACACAAGCGGTATCGGTCTTGTCGCGCATCGGCACGCTGCGCCACCACGATTTCATATTCCGCGAGGCATTGATCGGCGGCGCAGCCATCGACCGTACTGGCAGCCCGCTGCCTGATGAGACGCTGTCTATCTGTGAGCAGTCGGACGCGTTGCTGCTGGGTGCAGTTGGCGGTCCGCAGTGGTCCGATCCAACTGCAGGCGTGCGACCTGAGCAGGGGCTGCTGAAAATCCGTAAGCATTTCAATCTGTTCGCCAATCTGCGTCCAGTCAAGGCCTATCCTGCGTTGGCGCTGCACACGCCATTGCGAGCGGATTTGCTGGAAAACGTCGACATGCTGTTTGTGCGCGAGCTGACAGGGGGTCTATATTTCGGCCCCCGCCAGGAACAGGGAGATGGCGATACCGCCTACGATACCGAAGTCTATACGGTGGCAGAGGTTGAACGTGTGGCGCGGGTGGCTTTTCAGGCGGCGCGGCGGCGGCGCCAAAAGGTGACATCGGTAGACAAGGCCAATGTGTTAGCGTCGATGCGATTGTGGCGGCGAACCGTCGTGAAAGTGCACGAGGACTATGCAGATGTGGCGCTGGAACATGTCCTGGTTGACGCCTGTACGATGTATTTGATGACACGTCCGGCCAGTTTTGATGTGGTCCTGGCCAGCAATATGTTCGGAGACATCCTCAGTGATGAGGCCTCGGTGCTGGCCGGATCGCTAGGCATGCTGCCATCAGCATCTTTAGGATCAAGCACCTTTGGTTTGTACGAGCCGGTGCACGGTTCAGCGCCGGATATCGCCGGACAGGGCAAGGCAAATCCAGTGGGGACAATCCTGAGCGCGGCGATGCTGCTGCGCTACAGCCTGGGACTGGAAGCTGAAGCTCAGGCGGTTGAGCGGGCGGTAGAAGCAGCGCTGGCGGACGGCGCACGCACCGCTGACATCTGCGCGCGGGGCGAAGCCTATCTGAGCACTGCGGAGTTCACTCAAGAAATTCTCAATCGGCTGTGATTGGCCTGTCACTGTTCGGACGGTGGGTCATGCAGCGCTTGATGGCGAGAGGGTGGGTTAGCGCTCTCTGGATCAGAGTTTAAGTGGAGCCAGTCAGTTTCATGCTGCAAATTCTGAAGCGAGGAGGCTGCGCCGTACGGAACGGTATCCGGTGGAACAGCGGGCGGAGCCTCGGCTGGTAAATCGCTGGGGAATGCGGGGATGTCATCGGCAGTTTCGTCTGGGGATGGTGTGTCGGTTGATGAAGCCATGTGATCGCTGCTGAGTATGCTTTCGGCGGCCATGCCAGCGAGTAGAAAAGCCAAGCGTCGACCGCCCAGCCCCATAGTATTGAAGGTAATCGCTCGCAGCCCGCACAGTGATAGGGCGATATAGTATTCCGACCAGTCTACTGGCAGCGCTAGACATTCGCCGACGATAGCACGCAGCGTTCGTAAAACCTCATACGGTTGCTGAAACCGTGAGTCTGTTTGGTGCGGCTTGCCGAGTTGGTCGGTGCTGCTGAGCATTTGGAAGACCTGGCGCACGGTGTGCCAATCGTCGCCCAATTGGGGCATAATGGCATCGCCGAGCAGGCTGATCTCAAACGTCGCCCAGTCAAACAGTGTGTGCCCATCGCGTGTATCGGCGAAGTCGATCAGCCAGACGCCGCCGTCCGGTCCGACTAGGATGTTGCCCAGGTGAAGATCTCCGTGGATGCGGCTGAGTGAGCCGTTCACATGTAAGTCGAGCAGGTCTTCGTAGACGCGCACAGGATTGAGGACAGCACGATGGCCGGCCGGTATCCACTGATCCAGAGGATCAAAATCGGGTTCTAGCTGGCGAACGGCCTCAGTCAGAATCTGCTGGCGTGTTTTCAAAATACGGCCAGTCACACGATCAATGATCTCGCCACGGTAGAACGCCTCAGACGATGACAAGCCGTGGACTTCGATCCGATAGGCGCGTTTATCGGCCTCAGCTCCATAGCCGAGCGACAGCTTGAGCGTTTTTGCCGCTGGATCGACTTTATAAGCCGTAAAGTTTTCCAACCGCACCATGTCGCCAGGATGAAGCTGCTGCAGGCGAGTTTTCAAGCGAGCGCGGTTGAAGGGAATACGAATGACATGCGCGTCTGGGTGATCATCAAGCGTTGTCATCTCCAAAGTTAGGATAGGGGGGAGAAGCCAGTCGTATTCAGCCCAAACCTGGAAGCGAAAAGGCCGGCTTTGCTGCCACCAGTTCTTGCGGAAACGCTCGAATAGCTCGTGCCGCAGCAGCTGATCTAGTCCTGCCAAACCCTGTGTCTGCACATATGAACGTAAATCCTGAGGCGCGGTGCCGGTGCTGGCAACAAGGGTGTATTTGATACCAGCTAGTTCTGAATTGTCGGGGGCAGTCGGTGGGTCTTCAAGGCGAGCAGTTCGGAGCGGGAGCGAGCTTTTGACGTGCGCCTCATATCGCTGCACTTCATCCAGAATGGCGTCAGCCAGGCCGATCTTGGCGATCACCGGCGCTAGGTCGCGCCCATCGAGTTGAATCGGCGTCACGACCAGCACCAGGGTTTTGGAGAAAGTGACAATATGGCGTTCGATGCGTATAGCTGGGTAACCGGCGAACATGCGGCGGAGGATGAATAGGTATTTGCGCTCAATCACGAAGTCTGGGCTGAAATCGGGACCAAACGAGATGGCTACCTCAGGCGGCTGGGTGTAACCGGTGAGTTTGCGCGTCGTCGCCTCTTGTCTGAGGCGATCAAGATCGACTCCAAGCTGCTTCAGCAGACGGAGCGGCAAACTATCGCCTTCGATAAGCAGCGCGGTCAGAAGTTCGCGCTCGCTGGGTTCGGGCAGCGCTTGGTCGGCGGCGAGATCGCGAGCGATGTCCAACACCACATTGGCGCGGGGAGTATAGCGGAAGCCTACCCACAGCCGCTGGTCTGTGCCTTTGCCCACTTTGCGCCGGATGGCGTCGCGCGCATACAGCGGCGCTAATCCCTGTTCCTGGAGCAGGGTGCTGGTCAGACCGTTTGGGATGTTGAGCAAGGCGATGAGCAGATGTTCGACGCCCAGGTAGTTATGGCGCATTAGGACGCTTTCACTGCGGGCGCTGATGAGGAGATCACGCAGAGTAATCGACGTCATGATTAATCAGCAGCCTTGATGCACAGCCAGGTGCGCCCTGTTCGAAAGAGCGCTCCCATGTGAAGCGGTACTGCGCCAGAAATGCGAGTGTCACCATCTGAACTTTCAATAAAAGTGCCGTTGGTGCTGTTCTGATCGTGCAGCCACCAACGTCCATCGTGCCAATAAATTTCGGCGTGCTGGCGCGAGACGAATGGATCATGGCGCAGGCAGATATCACAGTCTTCGCGCCGTCCGATCTGAAGTATCCAACGCTGCCCTTCGATACGACCATCACCGCTCTCTTGCGAGCAGTCGAACTGCGTCCCGTCTTCGACGCCGCTCATGATCATCACAGTGACTCTGGAAATCATAGTTGATTGTCATCTAACGCTGCGGGAAGACTATGCCGCCAATTATACTCCTGCTGAGAAAAGATTGTGGGATAAGGATTGTGAACAGCTTCTAGTCAGCGACTGGTCGTCTAGCTTGGGTCGTTGTGCCGCTAAAATGTTTGCGTGCTGAGCGTTTCTTTGGTAAACTTTTCAGCGGACCAATGTTGGGCTCCGCGCAACTTCAACAACCCATATCCAGACTCTTATAAAGAGCGGTGGAGGGAACGGCCCTGTGAAACCGCGGCAACCCCTGGCAAGGTCAGGACGGTGCCAAGTCCGGCAGAGTGTATCTGAAAGATGAGAGGGATTTCTGGCGACCCCTGCGCCAGACGAACTCCAGGACTTCAGAGCGAAGTCTTTTTTGTTCACTTAGCCCGGACAGTTTTCACTGGCCGGGTTTTCGTTTGTAGCGCTAGATGTCGAGGAGAGACGCAGGTGAGCCAGGATGATGTATCGAAAAAACTGACCAAGCTGGTTGACGCTGAGGCTCAGACAGAGGATCCTCCGCTGCCGGAGGGAAGGGGAAAGAGTACGCGCGCCGTACATGGTGGTTCCCAGCGGCGCAAAGCTTTTAATTCGCTGAATACGCCGATTGTGCAGACAGCGACCTACACCTTTGGCGATACCCAGGAACTCATTGATTTCATGGAGCGCAAAACCTGGGGCGACGGGGATGACCGGGAAGAATATGGTCGTTATGGCAACCCGACAGTTCGCGCGGTGGAGCGCAAACTGGCCGCGCTGGATAACGGCGAGGACTCGGTGTTGTATGCGTCCGGCATGGCGGCTATCACTTCGCTGCTGCTCTCAGTGCTGTCTGCTGGCGCGCACATCATCATGACCGATGACTGTTACCGGCGGACGCGGCAGTTCAGCCTGACGTTCCTCAAGCGTTTCGGGATTGAAACGACCGTCGTCCGCATGGGCGATTACGACGCGCTGGAAGCTGCTATCATCCCACGTAAAACGCGCTTCATCATCTCTGAAAGCCCAACCAATCCCTATCTGCGCATCGCTGATTTGCAGCGGATCGCCGAGATCGGCCAGCGGCACCGGGTGCTGACGGTGATCGACAGCACGTTTGCGACGCCGATCAATCAGCGTCCGCTTGACATAGGGATTGATTTCGTCATCCACAGCGCAACCAAGTATCTCTCCGGACATAATGACCTATTGGCCGGCGTCATCGTTGGGCGCGCTGATCGTATCCGAGGGCTGCGCGATGCCCGCGGTGTGCTGGGCGGCATTGTTGATCCCCAGAACGCTTATTTGCTAGAACGAGGCATTAAAACGCTGGGCGTTCGGGTGCAGCAGCAAAATCACACTGCGTTTGCGGTTGCGCAGTTTTTAGAAGCGCATCCGCGCATTGAACGAGTCTGGTATCCTGGTTTGGCGTCGCATCCTGATTATGATATCGCTGTGCGCCAGATGAGCGGTTTCGGTGGAGTCGTCAGCTTTGAGGTAGCGGGCGATCTCAAGACGACGGCCAAGTTCATTGATCACCTGCGTATCCCATATATCGCGCCCAGCCTGGGCGGCGTCGAGAGCTTGATTGAGCAGCCGGCGCTGATGAGCTACTACGAGAAGACGACCGAGGAGCGGCTGGCGTTGGGCATCAAAGACAATCTGGTTCGGTTCGCAGTCGGCATTGAGGATACAGATGATATCCTCAACGATTTGGATCAGGCGTTGTCGGCGCTCTAAGCGAGAGCTGTCTGAGGCCGCGCTTGTTCAAGTATCTGGCTGATGGCTTCTATATCGGGCGCAGCAGGATGCAGCGGATTGGGGAACTGCGGCCGGATATCTGCCAGCGTCTGGTCGTGGTAATGAATGGTGGCTTCGGGGTCTTTGAGGATGTGCCCGGTGAGTATGCCAACGACACGCTCCTCAGGCCGGATGATGCCGCGGCTGACCAGTTTCTGAGCGCCGGCCAGCGAACAGGCGGAAGCCGGTTCGCAACCGATGCCCTGGCGGTCGATCAGCGCTTTTGCGTCCATGATTTCCTGGTCGCTCACGACCTCGACTACGCCATCTGTCCAGCGCAGGGCGCGCACCGCTTTGGCGTAATTCACAGGGTTGCCGATTTTGATGGCGGTGGCGATAGTTTCAGCGTGGATCGGTTCGAGCGATTGCAGGCCGCGCTGATAGCTGCGGTAGAGTGGGTTCGCGCCTTCAGCCTGGATGATGGCTAGACGCGGCAGACGGTCAATCAATCCGAGGGCATACAGCTCATACAGCGCTTTGCCGAAGGCCGAGCTGTTACCCAGGTTGCCGCCTGGGCACACAATCCAGTCGGGCGTCTGCCATCGAAGCTGCTGAAGCATCTCGATGATGATCGATTTTTGCCCTTCCAAGCGAAATGGATTGATCGAATTGAGCACGTAGATGCCCAGCTTATTGGCCACTTCACGCACCAGCTCCAAGTTGCGGTCAAAGTCGGCCTCAACCTGGATACAGGTTGCGCCATAGGCCACAGCTTGAGCGAGTTTCCCCAACGCGATCTGTTGGTTCTGGAAAAAGACAATTCCCTCTAGTCCGCCCAAAGCGGCATAGGCGGCTAGCGAAGCTGAGGTGTTACCGGTAGATGCGCAGGCAACCCGCCTGATTCCTAACGCGCGCGCGTGCGTTACGCCGCCGGTCATGCCGCGATCTTTGAAAGAGCCGGTCGGGTTCTCGCCTTCATGTTTCAGATACAGCTTGCTGACGCCAACCCAACGCGCTAGCTGCGGCGTGTAGTAGAGGTTAGTGTTGCCTTCTGGCCGGCTGACGATATAGTTGTCTGGGATGGTCGGGTAGATGAGTTCTTTGTAGCGCCACACGCCGCTTCGATAGGGTAGGTCGGCAGCGCCTAGGCGCTGATCGAAGCGATCGCGCGTGATGTCGCGGCGCAGCGCTTCGAGATCATGGTGGACGTCGAGCAGGCCGCCGCAACGCTGACAGGTATAAATAACCTGGTCAATTGGGTATTGCTCACTACAATTCATGCATTGTAGTATGCTCTGCATGACGTGGTCACCAGTAGCTGCACAGCGCGAATAACAAGGATAACAAGTTCTCATGCTGAATACCAGTGTGGAGGTATTTGCGCCTGCGACGGTCGCTAATTTAGGTGTAGGGTTTGACATTCTAGGTTTGGCGTTGTGTGAGCCGGGCGATATTGTGCGGGTGGAGCGTCGGTCAGAGCCGGGAGCGGTAATCGTCCATATTGACGGCGACCACGGAATGCTGCCGTATGATCCGCAGAAAAACACGGCCTGTGTCGCCGCTAATGAGGCGCTGCGGCTGATCGGCGTGACTGAAGGCGTCGAAATCACCCTGCATAAACGTTTGCCCCTGGCCAGTGGTCTGGGGAGCAGTGCCGCCAGCGCGGTGGCGGCGGCAGTGGCCGTCAATGCGCTTTACGGCGAGCCGCTGTCGTTGGCTGAGCTCATGCCGGCCTGTCTGGCAGGAGAGGCGGCTGTGAGCGGTTGGCATGCCGACAACGTAGCTCCCTGTTTGTTCGGCGGCATTCTGCTGATTAGTGGAGCGTCGTCGGAGATGATCAATCGCCTACCAGTGCCACCGAGTCTTTTTCTGGCGCTGGTCACGCCGGATGTTTTCATTCCGACAGCGATGGCGCGATCGGTTCTGCCGCAGATGGTCAGCCTGCGGGAAATGGTGTCTCAGACGGCGGCTGTAGCGCGGCTGGTTGATGCGATTCACCGCGGCGATGTGGCCGCTATGGGCGCGGCTATGGAATCGGATGGAGTGATCGAGCCTGCCCGGTCTCATTTGATGCCGCTGCTGCATGAGGTGCGCGCGGCTGCTCATGCTGTTGGCGCGCATGGTATTGTGATCAGCGGGGCTGGACCAACGCTGTGCGCGGTATGCTCCGATGAGGCACAAGCGCAGCGCACAGCGCTTGCGATGAGCGCCGTGTATGATGCGGCGGGCATGTCGAACGTGAGCCGAGTGTCACGCGTAGCCGAACAAGGCGCGCGCGTGCTGCGTGTCGAGTGAACGCAGCGCTTAAGCATTCAATGAAAAACCCGTTCAATTCGTTGACACTGTTCGCGCTGTTTGAGTATAATTACGTTTAGATAGTTCTGAACGTCACAAACGATCGCCTCAATAGGCAGAGAAAGCAGGCTGCTGCTATGACGACAACCGAGATACTGCTGCAAAAAGTTGAGAAAGCCATGGTCGAGGTCGTCAACAGCGATGTAGACGTGCTGCGCGATGCCAGCCGACATATCCTTCTGGCTGGGGGCAAACGAATTCGACCGCGCTTGCTGCTGCTTAGCTATCAGGCAGCAGGTGGCCAAAACGGAGAGATCGCCATATCGGCAGCAGCAGCGGTTGAACTTGTTCACACCGCGAGTGTCGTTCACGATGACATCAATGATCACGGTGTGGTGAGACGGGGACGCCCGTCAGTCAATGCCATTTGGGGGCGGACGTTCGCGCTTCTAACAGGGGATTTCCTGTTCACCAAAGTCTACGAATTGATGGCGCCTTACGGACTGCTGAACACTGTGCTGTCGGAAGCGACGGTGGCGCTGGTTGAAGGTGAGACCTTGCAGGCGAGCGCCGTCAAGAATGGCACGTTCACCCGCGAAGTATACTACCAGGTCATTGCTCGTAAAACGGCCGCGCTGTTCAAAGCATCGGCGGCCCTGGGGGCTCGCTTGGCTGAGGCTCATGAATCAGTGGTGAACGCGCTGGCCGAGTTTGGCTTCAAGATCGGTCTGGCTTTCCAGATCATCGATGACCTGCTTGACCTGACGGCCGATACCGAACAGCTTGGCAAGACGGCAGGCATTGATGTGGCGCAAGGTCGGGGGTTTGCGGTAGCGTATGGGGGCGCTGGAACGGGCGCGCCGGTGGCTGTAGTTGAGGCGGTGGAGGATGACCCGATGGATCAAATTCGCCGCAAAGCGCTGCGACCAGAAACTTTGCGCGAAGCGCAGCAGCAAGCTGAGCACCTAGTTCAGTCTGCCATCGAACTGCTGGACGCTCTGCCAGATACGCCGTTTCGGCAAGACCTCATCAATCTCGCGCATCGAGTCATCAACCGCGAGCGGTAAAGATCACCCAACAGCTTCTCCACAAATAACATAAACCGATAGGCGATCCGGCAGCCATGAGCGCACCGGATCGCTGTTTTAGGGTTAGAATAGCACGCGACCTATAAAACCTTATGGTTGAGGAGGGCGGCAGTGATCAAAGTTCTTTCAGTGGAACACATGCGGCGCGTTGAGGCGGCGGCGGACGCATCTGGGCTGAGCTATGCGGCGATGATGCAGCGCGCAGGCCAGGTTGTGGCGGAGCGCGTGCTGGCGCTGCTTGCGAATCGTCCAGATGCCCGCGTGACGCTGCTGATCGGCGGTGGCAATAACGGCGGTGATGGTTTGGTCGCTGGACGCGTCATCGCTGAGAGAAGCAGTGCGCTCGTCCGGTTTTATTTGTTGAAGCCGCGACCTGATTCGGACGAGAATTTTGCCGCGGTGCAGTCGGCAGGCCTGTTCGTGGCCTATGCGCCTGACGACCGTGATTTCCGTGTGCTGCGCAATATGGTGGCCAGCGCCGATATTTTGGTGGATGCTTTGTTCGGAATAGGTGTTCGCCTGCCTCTCACCGGCGAAGCGGCGAAAGTCATGCGTGTTGTGCGCCAGATGCTCGATCAAAATGAAAGCGGCGCTCAGCAGGCAGTAAGTATTGATCCAGCTGATCCCGGCGGCTCAAGGCATGTTACGAGACCTTATGTGCTGGCAGTGGATTGTCCTAGCGGGCTCGACTGTGATACCGGCGCGCTGGATGCACAGACGCCCTTCGCCGATGAAACGATCACGTTCATCGCGGCTAAACCAGGTCTCTTTCAGTTTCCAGGTGCGGCAGCGGTCGGCAAGCTGCGGGTTGCCTCCATCGGCGTCCCTGATGATCTGCCAGAAATGACTTCCGAAAAGCGCACCGTGGTTGATGCGGATGTTGTGCGCGCAGTCCTGCCGAGGCGTCCGGTAGGGGGCAATAAAGGCACATTTGGCAAGGCGCTCATCGTGGCCGGTTCGGACAACTACGTCGGCGCGGCCGGTTTGGCGGCGATGGCCGCTTATCGGGTGGGCGCTGGCTTGGTGACGGCTGCTGTGCCGCGCTGGGTTGCCTCGGCGCTGTCATCGCATTTATTTGAGCCAACTTGGCTGCCGCTGGGGCAGCATGATTTACACGTTGGACCAGGCGATGAGCGCTTGATCAGTCCAGAGTTAGGCCGTTATGATGCCGTTTTGATCGGGCCAGGGCTGGGTCTGCGAGAGGCTACACAAGCATTCTTGATACAGCTTCTGGAACTTTTCCAGACAGGGAGAACTGAAGATGTCGGAAGCTCCTCAGAGGGGACAAAGCATCCGCAGCTCGTAATGGATGCAGATGGTTTGAATCTTTTGAGCCGAGTGTCTGACTGGTGGAAGCTGACGCCGCCTGGTTCGATCATAACGCCGCACCCCGGCGAGATGGGACGGTTGACAGGCATGAGCGCGGCAGAAGTGCAAGCCGGCCGGTGGCATATCGTCGAAGCGAAAGCGGCTGAGTGGCAGGTCGTCATCGTATTGAAGGGAGCGCATACGCTGATTGCTGCCCCAGATGGACGTGTCGCTGTTCTGCCGTTCAAAACAGATGCGCTGGCGACAGCCGGCACAGGCGATGTCTTGGCCGGTATCATCGCGGGTTTGTTAGCCCAAGGGCTGCCCCCTTACGAAGCCGCCGTCGCCGGCAGTTACATTCACGGTCTGGCAGGAGTGCAGGCAGCGCAGCGCGTGCACAGCTCACGCAGCGTGATCGCCAGCGATGTGCTGGACGCCCTTGGCGGCGCTCTGGGTATAATTGAAGCGGGTTAGCCGTGGTCGTTCAAGCCGAGTTCAGCGCGGCGGCGGCGGGCAGCAGCTCGGCCTTCGGCAAGGCCTTGCGCGATCGGATCGGGAGGTAGAGCGGCTTCAATGCGTTCGCGCAGCGCCACCCCTGTTTCGGTGATTTGTTCGCGTACCGCTTGGGGACTGCGGGGGGCCTTAAGAAGTGTGTACAAAGCGCCCAGCAGGAAACCAACGATCAGCCCCCATGAAAGCGCTACACGGTCGATGGCGTGGTTCGTGTCAGCCTGACTCATGTTTGCTCTCTCGCTTGCTAGGGCGTAGGGCGCGGCGAATCCCCATCAATTCGCGCACCAACGTCATCAGCCCCGCCAGAAACGAACTGATCTGAATGAGCGGGCCGGCCAAGTTCTGTCCTACAAAATCTACCGTGCCTTTGGCGCTGTTGACAGTGTCTTGAGTATTTTGCAGGATCGGCTTGATCTCGTTCTGAAGTAGGTTAATGAGACGAGCGATTTGCAAGATGAGCACGGCCAATGCGAGGATGATGAGGATGAATTCCAGCGCCATGATGATGATGATGATGTCACGAATGACCTGGATACGTGGCGCCATATCCTGGGCATTGGTGAACAGCGCCAGCAGCAGCCCGATGACGAAGATCAGGATCACTAAAGCGCTCAATAAAACTGAGGTCCATTTGGCGATGCGCGAAAATGTCCACCGATTCGAAGCCGTCGGCTTGTGTGGGGGAGTCATCAAGGGAGTCTGAGGTGTGTCGGGCATGACGATATTCCTAGCGCGTCGAACGCTGATCTTTCCGGTTAGCGCTGAGCAGATGGGCGATGATCAGCGCCAGAGCTGCGCCTATAGAAGCGGCGGCCATCCGTAGTGAACCGATGTTGAACAGGTTGATCTCAAGCAAGACCCCCAAGATGTGCCCTAGCCCAAACCCAATCCAACTGGACAGCAGAAATAAAGCGAGACGGCGCGTATCGCCACCGACCAGCAGGTGGAAAGCCGCTCCGAACAGAGTGGCCAGAATGAAACCCAGCGTGACAATTGGGCTGAACAAAAAGTCAACTCGTCGCTAACTTTTGCGCGTGCAGGTACTCATGGTACAATCAGCATTTGATGTTAGTTTAGTTTACCATACCCTGACAATTTGACCACCTATCATGTGATAGGGTGGATCTGAAGATATGAACGTCATTGACCACCGTATCCTGATACCTAGACCGCCTGATCGGGTCTGGCAGTACATCAGCGATATCAGTAACAACCCTAACTGGCAGGTAAATTGCAAACAGGTCGCTTTCCTGACCTCGCGCCGGAATGGCGTAGGGATGCGGTGGCGCGTCAAGACGACTTCGGGCCGAGAATGGGTCATGGAGACGACCGCATGGTATGAAGGCTTGGGCTACGAGTACACCTGTGTTGACAGCGCTGCTTTGGCCTACAACCGCGGGCGTATTCGGCTGCAAGAAATTGCAGAAGGCACTATCGTTCAATGGACTTATTCATTTGAGACCAAAGGTTTGTTGGCTGGTGTGCGCACAGCGTTGGGCGCTAGACAGCGCATTGAAGCGGAAATGGTGGACAGCCTGCGCAAGCTGTGGCGGGTATTGAACCAGACGTCTGGAGTAGAAGCGTCGCGTGAAGTGAAATCTCTGATGAGAGAAGCGCCGGATTATGAGGCGCGAGCGCGCTACAAATCACGTCATCCAACGGTGAAGGAAGCTGATGAGAGCAGCGACGCTTCTACAAAGGCTGTAGAAGTATCGCCGGCGCGTGCTGTCATAGTTGAGCCGCCGCTGGCCGATGAGGATACCCGTCCTTCTACGCCAGTCTCGGCCATGAGCGAGGTGAGAACGCAGCCAGCGCCCGCGCTGGCTAACCCGCCGTCGTCTTCAGCTACAGCTGAGGTTGTTGAGGCTGGGCAGTTTGACAGTCCTTCAGAGCTGGAAACAGCGGTCAATATCCCGTCTGCCAGTGTGACGCCGGCAACTGCACAGTCGAATTCTGAGGTGGAAGTTCCAGCGACAGCCGCCAAAGCGTCCGATGAAGTGTCGTCTGCTGTAGTCTCCAGTGCGGCGCCTGAGCCAATGCCGGCTGTAGTTCAACCGGCGGCAGCCGAAAGCACGCCGTCGTCCGCAGTGACTTCGCCAGAACGATCGAATGTGGATACCCGTGAGATCAGCGTTTTTGAGCTGTTTGGCATTCCTCGGCCCAGCCAGACGCAGCAAATGGCGGCGGTGACTCTGCCTGAGGCAGCGTTCCCGCCGGCTGCAACCCCGGTTGAAACTCCATCCACGACCACGGCGGCCAGTCCAGTCCCTAAGCGTGTTGGGCTGCGTTTGATGCAGCGTCATCGCGCGGCCTCAGTGCGACGACCTATCTAAATGACAAAACGCCCGTTCGAGCGTTTTGAAGATGAGGTGGGGTGGCTAGTGGGACTTGAACCCACGGCCTTCTGGGCCACAACCAGACGCTCTGACCTACTGAGCTATAGCCACCGTATCAGCTAGGCTGGCATTATAACATGCGCATTTTGGCCGCGCTAGACCGACTTCCGGGCGATAATGACCTGCGCCACGCTGCGTGAACACCGCGCCTCGATGATCTCAATTTGGAAACCAAACGGCCTGAAGTATGTGCCGACGTCAACGCGTACATCACCGCGCTGGCCAGTAACCCGATATAACCATTCTAGACCGCGGGTGATCGCATCGCTGTTGAGCAGCCGGCCGTTTGGCACGATCACGAGGAAGCCGTCAGACGTCAGCACACGATGAATTTCGCTCAGGGTTCGGGCGTCGAGGATGAAGTCGGTGGGGAAGGTGCAGACGATCGCCTTGAATGAGGCTGCGGCGAACGGGAGCTGCTGTGCTCGTCCTCGTGCCAGCCGCGCTGGAGCTTGCGCTCGCTGGAGTTTGCGGCGTGCAATCCGCCCCATGGCGGCAGACTGATCCAGCCCGATCGGGCGGTAGCCGGCAGCGTGTAGATCAAGCTGGAGATTGCCGGTGCCAAATGCCAGTTCAAGGATATATCGTCCATCCGGCTGGCCGAGGTGCTCCAGGGTGGCGCGCTGCCAGCGGCGCCATTCCCCCAGGGAGACGATAACGCTGACCGCATCGTAAGTGAACGCCAGTTCGTTGTACAGCAGTCGGAAGCCGAACCGGACAAGCCTCCACCACCATTCAGTCACGCAGCGCCTCGATGATCTTGTTAGGGTAATCGGTCATGATGGCGTCTACCCCCAGCTGACGCAAGCTGCGGGCTACCGCTGGGTCGTTCACCGTCCAGGTGTTGACGCGATAGTGGTGGTCGTGGTCCCAAGTCATGAGGTGTTGGTCAATCAGACTGTAGTGCGGATGGCGCGCTTCATGCGGAAAGTCATCCATGAGATGGTAGGTAGACGGGTTATCCGGAGCGTAGAGATAGCCGATAGCTGCCTCGGGCAGCACAGCGCGGAAGCGCCGCAGCGCCATAGCGTTGAATGATGATACGATAACGTGATCAATCATGTTGAACCGGAGGATCGACTTGGCGACCGCTGCCTCAACGCCATCAGTAGTTTCCCACGATTCGGACTTGATCTCAACGTTGATCAGGCGAAAACGCTGGCCAACAGCCTGGAAGACCTCGTCCAGGGTCGGAATGCGCGTTCCACGGAACGCTTCGCCAAACCACAGACCGGCGTCTAGCTGTCGGATTTGTGCCAAAGTCATATCGCGCGCGAAGCCATGACCGTCAGTAGTGTGGTCAACCGTGAAATCGTGTAAGACGATCAAGTGTCCATCGTGGGTAAGCTGAACATCCAACTCGATCCCATCTGCGCCTTGATCGGCGGCTAACATGAAAGCTGGGAGTGTGTTCATCGGCGCATAGGCGCTGGCGCCACGATGGCCAAGTACCAGGGTTCGGCCCCGGTAGATCGCGTCGAGTTTTGATTGCATTTGTTTACTTCATCCTCCTGCTCAAATAAAACGCCCATCGGCTGGCTGACCCGATGGGCAATTATCGCGGACGAAAACGGGGACGTCTAGCGTTGAGCAATCTGAATTTCATTACCTACCACCCGAACCTGGTACGTAGGGATATCGACCAGCGCTGGCGGGGAAAGCACTTTGCCAGTGCGAATGTCGAAGGTCGCGCCGTGGCGTGGGCACTCAATCGTACATCCGGTCAGTTGGCCATCGGCGAGCGGGCCGTCGTCGTGGCTGCACAGATCTTCAATGGCGTAGTACTGGCCATCTACGTTAAAGATGGCCACCCACGAACGGCCATACTCAACAACCAGCCGGTCGCCAACCGGGATTTCATCAGTCGTGGCAACGGTGATAAATTCGCTCATACTGTAGCTGCCTATTCGTCCTCATCCTGTTCGTGAAGCTGTCGCCATTCTTCAAGGCCATACAGCCCGATCATCAACACGCGCAGAGACAACAGCGCGCACTTGACGCGGTTGATCGTCAGCGGCACGCCGATCATGTCGAAAATATCCTGCTTGGTGATCTTGCGGATTTCGTCCAGGGTTTTACCGATCACCATCTCACCAAGCATCGAGGCAGATGCCTGGCTGATCGCGCAGCCTTCGCCGTCCCAGGCAAGTTCTGTGATGCGGTGATCTGGCCCTAAGCGCAGCGTCAAGCGCAGGCGGTCGCCGCAGAGCGGGTTGCTCTCTTCATAGTCCACATCACAGGGATCGAGCACGCCAGGGAAGCGCGGGTGTTGGGCGTGATCTAGGATGTTTTCGCGGTACATCTCGTACATGGCAAGACACCTTTAGCGAACGGTGAAGACCGTCCTAGCTTTATACAGCGCCTCGATCAGCGCGTCAATTTCTTCCAGCGTATTATACAAGTAAAAACTGGCGCGGGCAGTTGCGCCGACGCCTAGATAGTCATGCAGCGGCATCGCGCAGTGATGGCCAGCTCGAATAGCGATGCCCTCAACATCTAATACCTGCGCCAGATCGTGCGGGTGGATGTTCGCAAAAGTGAAAGAGGCGACCGCACCCTTGTGTGCGGCTGATGGGCCATACACCTTTAGATCAGGCACTTCGGACAGCCGCTCAAGCGCGTACTCGGTGAGCTGCCGTTCGTAGGCGTGGATGCGTTCCATGCCCAGATGCATGAGGTAATCCACAGCGCTGCCCAAGCCGATAGCTTCGGCGATGGCGGGCGTGCCGGCTTCAAACTTGTAGGGCAGCTCATTCCAGGTACTGCCTTCTAACCGAACGCGAGCGATCATATCGCCGCCGCCCATCCACGGCGGCATGGCCTCAAGCAGATCGCGGCGGCCGTAGAGCACACCGATTCCGGTCGGCCCAACCATCTTGTGGCCGCTAAAAGCATAAAAGTCTGCGCCCAGCGCTTGCACGTCAATAGTCATGTGTGGCACGCTTTGAGCGCCATCCACTAATACTAGCGCTCCGGCAGCATGCGCCTGTTGGGCTACAGCGGCGACGGGGTTGATCGTGCCCAAGACGTTCGACACATGCATGAGCGTGACTAGGCGAACGTTGCCCTCATTCAGCATTCGGGTCAGGGCATCTAGGTCGAGCGTACCATCGTCGCACAGCGGCACATAGCGGATGGAGAATCCTTTTTCGGCCGCGAGCATCTGCCACGGCACGATGTTTGAGTGGTGTTCCATCACAGTTGACAGGACGACGTCGCCCGGCTTGAGGTTGGCCCGCCCCCAGGTCTGTGCGACTAGGTTGATGCTCTCTGTCGTACCCCGTGTGAAGATGATCTCGCGCTTGCTGGCTGCGTTGATGAATTTGCGCACCTTGCTGCGCGCTTCTTCGTAGGCCACTGTAGCTTCTTCACTGAGCTTGTGGATGCCGCGATGCACGTTGGCATTATAGCACCGATAGTATTCATCCAGCGTTTGGATAACTTGGAGCGGTTTCTGACTAGTGGCTGCGTTATCCAAGTAGATGAGCGGCACACCGGGATGGCATTCCTGCTGGAGAACTGGAAAGTCTGCCCGAATCGCCTGGACGTTGTAAGGGGGAGCGGCGTCTGCGTTTTCGATCATCAACTGCTTCCTTGCTGAGGCTGATTCGCTTGCAGAACTTGATCGAAAAGGCGCGTCCTAGATCGGTAAGACGCGCCTACCATTTTACATGCCGATGATTTTGGCTTCCATAGCGGCTTGTAGACGCTCGCGCACTCGTTCGAAGGGAATACGCTGAAGCAGTTCATCGAAGAAGCCATCGATGACCATGAGTTCGGCGTCGGAACGATGAATGCCGCGGCTCATCAGGTAAAAGACGGGCTCCTCCTCTAGCGTTCCGAAAGTGGCGGCGTGCGAACAGGCCACGTCATCCGCCTCAATTTCGAGGCCAGGGATGCCGTCCATGCGAGCCGTCTTGCTCAAGATCAAGTTGCGGCTGGCCTGGAAACCGTCGATCTTCTGCATCTTGGGCAGCGATTTGATCATGCCCTGCCAGACTGTGCGGGCTGAGTCTTTAGCCGCTCCCTTGAACAGCAGGTCGGAGACCGTGAGCGGCGCGTTGTGGTTCTGTTGGGTATCGTGGTCAAAGAGCTGTTCGCCGTCAGCGAAGAAGAAGCCGGACATACGGCCATGTGCTCCCAGGCCGTCCAGCTCCAGCTCCATATAGGCCTTCACCAGACGACCGCCCATCGTGCCGACGATCCAGTCGAGGTTACCGTCACGCCCGACCCGCGCCCGCTGATGGCTGAACTCATAGGTTTGACGATTCCAATCCTGAAGGCCTACATACTGCAGATTGGCAGCGTCGCCGACCAGCAGCTCGGTTGCGCCAATGTAAGCGCAGTGCTGATCGGTCGGCGCTGAGGTGTAGTCAACCAGGATCGTGGCCTGCGAATTTTCTTCTAGCACGACCAGCACATGGCCCAAACTGGCGCCAGGACGAGTGTTGTGAATGACGACGTGGAAGGGGAGTTCGGCGACCTTGTTGCGCGGCACGTACAGGAATACCCCGTGAGTCCACAGCGCTGCGTGAAGGGCAGCGAATTTGCCCTCGGTAGGCTGTACCGCCTTCGTCATCAGGTTGGGGCGCACCAGGCTCTCATATTCCCGGCAAGCCGTCAGCAGGTCGGTGAAGATGATGCCCTGCCCAGCCATTTGCGTTGAGAACTCGCGCTGCACAACCTGGCCATCCACAAATGCGAGCAGGCCTGCCTGCTGGTCGCCGATCAAGGGTTCGAGCTTTGAGGCCGGAATTTGGGCGACGGAAGCGCCGTTGGGCTGAATGATCGTCTCGGCTTCGCTCCAGCGAATATGGCGGTAGTCAGTGCGCCGCCAATCCTCATCGCTGAGGCTAGGCATGGGCAAGTCTTCGTACACCTCCCACGCAGCCACGCGGCTTTCAGCCAACCAGGCTGGCTCACGATGGGCTGCACTCAGGGCTTTGACATCTTCGAGCGTGTAGCCAGGCGCAGCAGGCGCCGAAGTGCGCCGGCGTTGTTTTGCTACGACCACAATCTATTCCTCCTTGCAAGGATACAGCGGCGCTTTCGAAACTGGCGAAAGCGCCGCGTCATTTGTCAATCTACAGCCGCGATGCAGACTAGCCGATAGTGCCTTCCAACTGAATCTGAATGAGGCGGTTCAGTTCCAGCGCATATTCCATCGGCAGCTCTTTAACCAGCGGTTCGATGAAGCCGTTGACGACCATCGCGTTGGCTTCGTCCTCGCTCAGTCCACGGCTCATCAGATAAAAGACCTGGTCTTCGCCGATCTTGCTGACTGACGCTTCGTGCCCCATGGTGACGTTCTGGGCGTCGCATTCAATATAGGGATAGGTGTCTGAGCGGCTTTGGTCGTCTAGCAGCAGGGCATCACAGACCACGTTGCTGCGAACGTTGTCGGCGCCTTTGACGATCTTGAGCAGACCGCGGTAGCTGGCGCGCCCGCCATCCTTGCTGATGGACTTGCTGATGATCTGGCTGCTGGTGTTAGGGGCCAGGTGGGTGATCTTGCCGCCAGCATCCTGGTGCTGTCCCTTGCCGGCGAAGGCGATAGACAACACTTCACCGTGAGCGCCTTCGCCCGCCAGGATCACTGCCGGGTATTTCATGGTGAGTTTGCTGCCCAGGTTGCCGTCTACCCACTCCATGGTCGCGTTCTTATAGGCGATAGCGCGCTTAGTGACCAGATTGTAGACGTTGTTCGACCAGTTCTGAATAGTCGTATAGCGGCAGCGGCCACCGTCCTTGACGATGATCTCGACCACCGCGCTGTGTAGACTGTCGGAGCTGTAGATCGGCGCCGTGCAGCCTTCGACGTAGTGGACGTAGGCGCCTTCGTCCACAATGATGAGGGTGCGCTCAAACTGCCCCATGTTCTGGGTGTTGATGCGGAAATAGGCCTGCAGCGGCATTTCGACATGTACGCCCGGCGGCACGTAGATGAACGAGCCGCCCGACCATACAGCCGTGTTGAGGGCGGCGAACTTGTTGTCAGACGCGGGGATGACCGTGCCGAAGTACTGCCGCACCAGCTCCGGATGTTCGCGCAGGCCGGAGTCCATATCCAGGAAGATCACCCCTTTTTGTTCGAGGTCCTGGCGAATGCTGTGGTAAACAGACTCTGAGTCATACTGGGCGCTCACGCCATGCAGGTACTTCTGCTCCGCCTCAGGGATTCCCAGGCGGTCGAACGTGTCCTTAATCTCTGGCGGCACTTCGTCCCATGACCGTCCTTGCTCATCGGTGGCGCGGACGTAGTAGTAGATATCGTCGTAGTCAATCCCACTCAAGTCGCCGCCCCAGGTCGGGTTAGGCTTGCTGAGAAAGATCTCATAGGCTTTCAGGCGGATTTCGGTCATCCACTCCGGCTCGCCCTTCATCTCGCTGATCTGCCGTACGATGCGCGCCGACAGCCCTTTTTCGCTTTTGAAGGCGTATTTCACGTCGTCATCGTGGAAGCCGTAGGTTTCCTCATAGGAAGCGCGGACGTGCTTGAGCGCTAGTTCTTCAGGCGTAAGCTGCTTTTCGCTCTTGATCTCGGTCATCGTGATCCTCCTCGGATCGGTCTATTTGGCAGGGACTTAGGCCGGGTTGTGTCGGGCGCGGATCCACTCGTAGCCCATCTCTTCCAGGCGCAGTGCCAGGTCGGGGCCGCCGCTTTCGACGATCTGGCCGTCGAGCATCACGTGGACATATTCGGGCTGGATATAGTTGAGGATGCGCTGGTAGTGGGTAATGACCAAAACGCCCAACTGAGGCCCACGCAGCTTGTTCACGCCGTCCGAGACGATGCGCAGCGCGTCAATATCCAATCCCGAGTCAGTCTCGTCCAGAATGGCGATGCGAGGCTCTAGCGTGGCCATTTGCAGGATTTCAGCGCGCTTCTTCTCGCCCCCGCTGAAACCATCGTTCAGATAGCGGCCGGCGAAGCTGTGATCCATTTGGAGTAAGTCCATCTTGGCCTTCATCAGGCGGCGGAACTCAGGGATAGAGATACCCTTGCTATCTGGATCTTTGGCTTTCAAACGCGCATTGAGGGCCTGGCGCAGGAAATTGGCCAGAGTCACGCCTGGAATGGCCACTGGATATTGAAAGGCCAGGAACAGCCCTGCGCGGCTCCGTTCGTCCGCTTCCATCTCTAACAGGTCTTCACCGTCAAAAATGACCTGGCCGGCAGTCACCTGGTAGGCGGGGTGGCCCATCAGAACGTTAGCCAGCGTGCTCTTGCCTGATCCATTCGGTCCCATCAGGGCATGCACTTCGCCCTGTTTGACTGTGAGGTTCACTCCGCGGAGGATAGGGCGGTCCTCGACGGAGACATGCAAATTGCGGATTTCCAATGCTGCGACCATGCTGGGGAGTTCCTCCTGGGGTGTTTAATGCCTGTTAAATTTACTGTGTACCCATTGTTCTAAACTGGCACTCAGTATAGCAGCGTGTGGTGAGCCTGTCAATATTTATGATTAGAATTATAAAAATTGACGCCTCTGGCAGACTATGATAGTATGGCCGTATGAGAAACGGTTGAGAATTGCCGACCAATTAGCTTCGAGAGGATTCATCAATTCCTATGACCGATCAGCTACAGATCACTGAGGAAGGACTGCGCGAGGCGCTGCGCGATGTTGTTGACCCTGAAATCGGAATGAATATTATCGAACTGGGGCTCATCCGCAAGATCGAACTTCATGATGATCGGCTTCATCTGGTGATGATCATGACGACGCCATTCTGTCCGTATGCGCCCCAACTGCTGGAGCAGACACGGCGTACAGCTCAGAACTACGCGCGCCGCCCAACCACCATCGAAATGGGGTTGGAGATGTGGGATCCCAGCATGATGGAAGAGGGAGCTGCCGACGACTGGGGACTGTTCTAGCTGACGCCCTGGCTCCGGTGGTGGCAAGCAAGGGGGCGCTTCCAAGACTGAAGCGCCCCTGAACGCTGTCAGCGCTTGGGGCGGTTCTGAAGGATGAACGCCCGTGGGTCAATGTAGTTGGCCAGCAGCAACTGCAAGTTTTTACCCGGCCAATGCTGCGGCTGCGTTTCCAGAATGGTGGTGTGGCTGAGGTCGAAGTGTAGGTGATAGGCGTAACGCCCGAAGGCGTTGCCTACCTGGCAGATCTGTTGGCCGCGCCTGACTCGATCCCCCACCTTGACGGTCATCCGCTCGACGTGGGCATAGCGGCCGTAAAGAACGGTGCCGTCGGTCGCCAGCGGATCGTGCTTGATGATGATGACATTTCCCCATACGGGCAGACGGCTGGCAAAGATCACCACACCGCTGGCGGCAGCGTATACCGGCGCGTGGGCGTCGGCGTCGCGGGGTAAGTTGAGGTCGGCGCCCGTGTGGTAGGCTTCTTGAGGCGTGCCTACGAAATACAGACGGGCGAATGGGCTGGCATCAATCCACTGCCCAGGCCACACCTGCGCTGACCGGCGCTCGGTCTCGGTGCCGATGGGCGCGTCATAGCCATCAGCTAGGAATTTGCCGTCAGGCTTGGACAGAACCTGGCGCCAGCGAATAGCGTCAAATGCGATCTCCAGTCCGCTCTCGCCGGTCAGATCGTTCAGCAGCACCGTGCCCGCGCCGGGCGTCGCCCGGTCAAGCTCAAAAATGCCCAATGTCACCCAGTTATTGTTTTCGCGAGCTTGATCAAGATTGATGATGATCTCGCCGCTAGAACCTTTCACATTGTTGATTTTGAAGCGCGCGTTGCGAGTCGAAGCGTGACGCGCCGGCACAAAGGCAGCGATCTCATACTGTCCGGACTCGGTGAGCTGTGGTATCCAGCGCGCCCACACTTTGCTCGTCTGGGGTTCCGTGCTTTTATAAAATACCTGCCAGCCCCAAGTGCCTTGGAAACTCTGAAACTCCTGGCGGCCAGTGTAAGACCCGCTGCTGTAGCCGGGATCGCCAGGGCGCACCACGATTTCCTGGCCACTGGGCAGCGGCGGCGGCACTACGACCGGCGGCGGCTGACCTGGCGTAATCGGTTGGTTGATCGCCTGCCAGCCAGCAGGTGTGATCGTCCCTAGGCGCCACCAGCTCAAGCCGCGCGCGCCGTGGCGCTGGGTAGACAGGGTGATGGCGTCGCGCATGTCGGCTGGCTGTGCGTCGCCATCTAGAATGGGAATGATGGGGCGGCCGTAGCTGCCCCATACCTCATAGGTTTCGCGCAGCGCGTCTTCTGGAGTGCGGCGGAAGGTCGCCCAATACACCATTGGATGAATGCTGTTCACAAATGGGAACCACTCGGCCGGGAAGATAGTGGCGAAGTGGTGCCGGCGAGGGTCTACCGCCATGCCGATGTGAAAGCTGCCCGGCAGCGCCCGCCGGATGCGAGTCATGAAGGGGCGGATGCCTGCCTGGCCACCTTGCCAGAAGCCGGCGTAAGGTTCAATGTCGAGGATCAGCGAACGCACCCCAGGACGCTGGCAGGCCTGGATGATGATGTCTGTCTCCGTTTCAACGTGCGAGCCTTTGGGGACGCACCAGGCATGAAACTCCATGCCATTGGCCTGCAGCACCTGCACCCAGCGGTCAATGCTCTGTGGGCCGTCAATCGCTAGGCTGCGTTTAGTATCCCAGTAGCCCTGCCAGCGCGCGCCGTCACGGGGCGTCGCATCGCTGATCTTCACCCACAACTGTGTGACATGTGGTGCGGTGCGGCGAATATGGCGGACGACATCTTCGATCGAGTTCTCAGGTAAGACATCGCCCTTCCAATGCCAGATGCCGATCTTGCCGTCGTAGGGAGTTGCCTGCTGGGGAGGCGTGGGCGCAGGGGTAACGATGTTTTCAAAGCTGATGACGTCGGTTGAAACCCAACCGGACTGCTGTCCCTGTTCGATCCAGACCCAACCCGATGCCGTTCGCGATCCAGGGTAGTGAACCAGCACAGTGTTGTTGCGGATGCTGCCGATCGCTCGGTAATTTGTGCCAGGACCCTGTCGCAAATTGACATATAAGCCGCGAGTTTTGGCAATTGCTGACTGTCCCCGGCCGGCAGTCGGTGGTTTGGGAACGGGTGGGGGAAATCCGCTCATGGCTTGTCCTTTCGAGGCGCGCCCAGGGGGCAAGCTTCAACCGGAATTGGAAGCATAGTAATCCAATTCTCAATTTTCAGCAAAAAATCTGATGTACTGCCAATCCCAAGATTGAACTGGGTTATACTTTGAGATGATCATGATCGCTTCGTAGTAGTGTCAGGATAAGCCTGAATGATGGCTATGCCAAGTGGAATGAAGACCTTCTGGGATCGTGGGCCATTTTGGTTCGCATTAGCCGCGCTGCTGTTGGTTCTGGCACATTGGAGCGGTGCTCAGATGGAAATTGCCCTGGCGCAGGGTGGGCCGGGCTATGCATCTAATCCGCCGCCTGGGAGCGTGATCACACTGTCCACCACTGTTGGCGTTCCGGCAACGGCCATCATCACGGTCAGCGAGAGCGGCGGCTCCACACTTACAATCAGCGGTATCACCCTGAGCAACATTTCAGCGTTCTCTCTGGCGTCGCCTGCGAACTTCAGCATTCCAGACGGCGGGGCGCCGCAGACGATCAGCATTGTGTGTACGGCGAGCACTGGTGGCTCGTTTGTGACGGCGGTGGTCGTCACACACAATGCGCCTGGCAGCCCTGTAACCTATACAATCGACTGCATTGTTAGCGCAGCATCTCCGGCGACGGCAGCGCCGACGGCTATACCGGCAACGCCGACGCCAGCCGCGCCGTCTACAACTCGTGTATCGAGCGAGGTGAAGGGATTGGCTGTGCGCAGCGGTCCCTATCTAGGGGCAACTCTGGTTGGGGTTGCGCGCCCTGGAAATCCCATCACTGTGCAGGCTCGCAGCACTGATGAGGGTGGAGAGTACACCTGGTATCTGGTGTCGGTGGAAGGCGCAACGGGATGGGCTTCGGGTCGCTACCTCCAGTTTGAAGGCGATGCAAGTTTGCTGCCGCTCCAGGGTTCAATCTTTGACCAGATTGATAATGCGCCGGATGTTGGCGTCTCGGCGCGGATGCTGGCTATCACTGATCTGCGCCGGCGTCCAAGCGGGCGTGCACAAATCCTGCGGCAAATTCCGCCAGATGCTGTCGTCTCGGTGATTGGGCGCACCGTGCAAAATGGGGGCAGCTTCTGGCTGCATGTTCGCTATGAAGGCCAGGTCGGCTGGATACCGGCTTATGCGGTGATGCGCGGCAATCTGTCCAATGTGCCTGTGCGCTAAGGGATGTCTTTTCATAGTGCCTAGACTGGGCTTCAAGGCTTGATCTACAGTCGGCTGCAAAACAAATAGACGCCGAGATCGTCGCGGTTTCTCAGCGTCTATTTTCGTATCAAAGGCAGAGTAGGCTGTGATTGCAGTTTGACTGCCTACAAGTTGGGGTAGGTTTTCCACCATTCCGCCTTGATGTCTGGCGGCGCATAGAAATCTGTCCAGGGGCGTGCGCTGGATGTTGCAATATCAATGAGGCGGCGCATACGGCTGGCAGCGGTGGTGGCGAGGAAATCTGCCCGGTCGGCGGCAGACATCGTAATCGACTCTTTCCAGATGGCGCGCCCGGCTAAGAAGCCGCTGGCGCCGGCTTCACAGGCAATCTGCGTCTGCATTTCGAAGGTCTCAAAGTCAACCCCGGCGCTCAACAGCACCCAGGGGACGCGGCTCGCATCGCTGATCGCCTGGCAGGCTGTGCGCCACTCGGCCGGGTCACGGTTGTAGGCCGCATCGAGAGGGAACTCCAGTTTCAACACATCCACGCCAAGCTGGCTCAAACGGCGCGCCGTTTCGATAACGATCTGTGGCCGGCGTTGGGCAAATTCTGGGCTTTCCTTCGCGATGTTTGCGTCTAGACTGTAAGACAGCGGCTCCAGGAAGAGGGGGAGATCGAGGCGATGACACTCATCTGCGGCGCTGCGAATGACATCGTCCAGTTCGTCGGCCAAAGCGCCAGAGTCGGGATGATAGTAGACCAGCATTTTGGCGGCAGATGCGCCGAAACGCTTGATTTTGGCGATCGTCCAGTCTGGATCAAATGAAATGCGACGCGCTGTCGATTCTCCGGCATAGCCTGTGTTCTCGTAGGCCAAGAGCAAACCGCAAGTCCCGTGCATAGCGACTGAAGCTTGCAGGCCGTATTGAGGGTCAAGCAGGATGGCGCTCGCCTGGCGCGATAAGGCGGTGACGACTTCGCTCTTGATGCTGGCGGCCATCTCATAGGGTGTATCGGCAGGCAGCATTTTCCGGTATGTTCCACGCTGGTCAAAAGCCACAATGGTGAACTTCTGGCGATCGGTGCTGGTCATTTTCAGTCCACGCCACCGTCCAGGCGTCAGGGCCGTTTTCATTGCATCTGTGCTCCGGTATGAGTCGCTCATGCGAGCGCTGAGAGGTCAAAAAAGGTTGTTTAGACATTACATCTACCATGATGATTTGTCAAAGATTTGGCAGTTGAGTAGGGCAATCGCATATGAAACCTCAATGGAGGATAATCGTCTCTAAAAAGGGATGAGCATGCTGCCAGAGACGAGTATCATCAGTCACTTTGCCCAACGGGAAGACCCGCGTGACGAGCGCAATCGGAAACATCCCCTCGTGGACATCATCGCCATTGCTGTTTTGGGGGTGCTGGGGGGTGCGAATACATGGGTGGACATTGAACGTTACGGGAAGTCGAAGCGGGAGGGGTTAGGGACCTTCCTCGACTTGAGCAATGGCATTGCCTCGCATGACACG
>CALAJK010000022.1 GCA_937922795.1 uncultured Anaerolineae bacterium | reverse complement strand
GCTGCTCTAAACATTGCTTATTGGGCGTCAGTCAATGCGCCTAATGTCTCGGATGCACCTGCCATCAACGCTGCTGTCACCGAAGCGGCGGGTGCAGCGCCAGGGACAAGCCAGCCGCTTTAGCGGCTGGTCGTTGACGGTATAAGCCGGGAAACAGGCTGGCAAGGCTGAATCCGGCCAGCTCGTCAGTCGTGCGCCCGCCCGCGCGAGACCGCCAGCCGGCTGCCCCAGCGTTCGGTCAACCCGACGGGGCGCGCGTCGAAATCGCGCATGGCCGCTCATCACTCCTTCTCATACGGGATGCCATCCGCCTTGGGCGGCGTCGCCTTGCCGATCAACCCGGCCAAGACCACAATCGTGATGAGATAGGGAACCATTTGCAGAAACTGCGGCGGCACGGGCACGCCCAGGAACTGGAAGCGCTGGCCGAGCGCGTCGGAGAAACCGAACAGCAGCCCGCCGCCGAACGCGCCGATGGGCGTCCATTTGCCGAAGATCATGGCTGCCAGGGCGATGAAGCCGCGCCCGGCCGTCATGTTGTCGTCGAACGTGCCGGTCGTCTCCAGCGAGAACCAAGCCCCAGCCAGCCCGGCGATCAGGCCGCCGATGATGACGTTGATCCAGCGGTTGGCGATGACATTCACCCCCAGCGTGTCGGCGGCGTGCGGGTTCTCGCCCACGGCGCGGGTGCGCAGCCCCCAGCGCGTGTAGTACAGCACCACGTGCGTGACGATCAGCAGGATGAACATGCCGTAAAAGATCGGGCGGCTGGAGAACAGCGTCTCGCCCACGATCGGCAGGCTGGACAGGCCGGGCAGCGGAAACGGCTGGAGCGTCTCGCGGGCGGCGTCGGCCTGGATGAGCACTTCGCGCCGCAGGTAGCTGGTCAGGCCGATGGCCAGGATATTGATGACCGTGCCGCTGACGATCTGGTTGGTCTTGAAGGTGATGGACAGCCAGGCGTGCAGCGCCGCCATCAGCCCGCCGGACAGCACCGCGATGATCACCGCCCAGAACTGGGCCTGCGGTGACGACAGGTTCGCCCCGCTTTGCAAGATGAGCGTGTAGCTGACGAACCCCAAGCAGGCGCCGGTGAGCATCATGCCCTCGATGGCGATGTTGACCACGCCAGCGCGCTCGCACCAGATGCCGGCCATCGCCCCCAGGATGATCGGCGTCGCCAGCCGCAGGCTCTCCTGCAGCATGACGGTGACGTTCGTCCGGCCGCCGGCGGCGATGATGATGAGCACCGTCGGGATGATGAGCAGGCCGTTGGCCAGCAGCCAGACGAATTTCATCCGGTCAAGCCGGGGGATGGGGATGAGGCCGACGACGCCGCCGGCGATCCACACCAGGCCGACGATCAGCGCGAACGGCACGGTAGCGACCGGGATGCCCTGCGTCCCGGCTCGGTCGAACGTCAGCGTAGTGATCGAATCCGCCGCGATATTCGGCGGCACTTCCAGGAAGATCAAGAGGCCGGCCAAGATGAACAGCGCCGAGAACACGCTGACGCGGGTGAGGCGCAGCCGCTCCTGCCAGGTTTTCGGTTCCTCAAGCAGAGCGTCGTAAGCGGGCGAAGCGGTGGTCATCGGTTAGCCTCCCCAACCCTTCGAGGCGAACAGGGCGCTTTCCTTTTCCTCCAAAGAGGCTTCCGGCACGCGCCACAGGAAGCGGATGATGGCATCGGCGGCGATGAACATGATGATCAGCGCCTGGATGATCTTCACCAGGTCAATCGAAATCGAGGCGCGGGACTGCATCAGCCCGGCGCCCGCCAGCAGCGCGCCCCACAGCAGCCCGGCCGGGATCATGTTGCGCGGGTTGGTGCGGGCCAGCAGCGCCACCGCGATGCCGTCGAAACCGACGCCGGCGAAGAAGTCCGGCTGCATGTTGAACTGCACGCCGGTGACCTCGATCGCCCCGGCCAGGCCAGCCAGCGCGCCGCTGAAGGCCAGCGCCAGCGCGATGTTGAGCGGCACGTTCATGCCGGCGTAGCGGGCGGCGTCCGGGTTCGCGCCCACCGTCCGGATTTCAAACCCCGGCGTGGTGCGGTTCAGGAACCAGTCGGCCAGCCAGACGGCGGCGATCATCACCAGCAGGCCGATGTGAAGCTGCCCCTGCACGCTGATCCACGCCAGAAAGTAGCCGGCCGCCGCCACCAGCAGGCCGTAGACGACTGGGCGGATGGCCGCCCGCGGCTGGCCGGCGAGCTGGTCGCGCCGCAGCCACAGCCCCACCGCCAGAACCACCGCTCCGGCGATCAGGAACCAGATCGGGGCGATGGTGTTGAAGGTGGGCAGCCGCGCCGTATTCAGGACGAACGGCGTGCGCGGCACGCTGGCGGTGGGGTCCAGCAGGATGACCGGGTTGGTGGACTTGATCAGCCAGTCGGTGAGCCGGATGGCGACGAAGTTCAGCATGATGGTGTTGATGACCTCATGCGCCCCGGTATAGGCTTTGAGCAGGCCGGGAATGCTGCCCCACAGCAGGCCGCCGACGATGCCCGCCAGGATCGCCAGCGGCAGATGCACGACGGCCGGCAGGTCGGCGAACAGCGGCGAGAAGCCGACCCAGGCCGCCAGCACGCCGCCGGCATAGAGCTGCCCTTCGCCGCCGATATTGAACAGGCCGGCTTTGAAGGCAAAGGCCACCGCCAGGCCGGCGATCACGAAGGGGATGGCCCGCACCAACATGCTCTCCAGGTTGCCGGGGATGAACAGCAGGGCGCTGCCCCCCAATCGCAGATAGCCCGCCAGCAGCCGGTCATCGGCCGGGTCGGGCGTCCGGCGGTCATCATAGATCAAGCCGGCTGGCGCTGGGCTGGGGTTGATCAGCGTCTGGTTGTTCGGCCGCAGGATGACCACCGCGTTCTGCAGCGCGCCGGCCAGTTCAGTCTCCAGCGCCTGGCGCACGTCCGGATTAGACAGCAGCTGGGCGTCGTACAGGTCGCGCACCAGCCGGATTTGTGAGGACAGCGCCGTCGTATCGGCGATGCCGGCCTCAACCAACTGGGCGGCGGTGGCGGCCTGCGCCCGCGCGCGCTCCGCGCCCAGCGCCGCAATGCCGGCGATGGCCTGCCCGTCCGCCGAGTCCGGGTTGATCCCCAGCGCGGTCAGCGCCTCCAGCGACTCGGCCAGGCGCGCCAGCCGCACCGGCCCCACGTCGTCCACCACGCGCATATAGGCCAGCAAGTCGGCGTCGCTGTACTGGGCAGCGGCCGGTGCTTTGGCCTCCAGGTCGGCGCGCAGTTCCGGCGTCAGGGCTTCCAGCGCCGCCGCTGCTTTCGCCAGATCGCTCACCTCAGAGCGCTCCAGCTCGCCCAGGTCGGCGATCAGTGGCCGCATAGCCTCCAGCGTGCCCCCGCCGATGGCGGCCAGATCGGGGATGCGTTTGCCCAGCTCGTCGATCTGCTCGTCGGTCAAGTCGGGATAGCGCGCCAGCACCTCGCCGTAGCGCCGGAGCGCATCCAGCCCGGTCGAGCCGGCATCCAGGACGGCGCGCGACGCGCGGCTGAGGTTGCTGGCCTGCAGGCCGCTGACGCCGGCGAAGGCCTGGATCGGCGTCAGATCGCCGACATCCAGCGTATCGTTGATGACCAGTCCTGTTGAGCCTTCGATCAAGGCGCTGTAGGTCGTGCCGGTGGTGTTCAGTTCGCGGCCAATATCCACCCGGCCGGTGGTCGCCAGCCGGATGACGATGATGAACAGGGCGCTGATGATGAGCGCTGTCACCACCGCCAGCAGCGGCACTAACCGCGGGGAGATGCGCTGCCAGCGCCGGGCTGCCGGCGCTAGAGCTGCCGGCCCGCGCAGCGTGCTTTCAGCCATGGGTCACCGCCTTTTCCGCTTCGCGCTTGATGCCCGCCATCAGCAAACCGATGGATTCGCGGGTGGCTTCATGGATCGGCACGATGTCGATGATGCGCCCGGCGTACATAACCGCGATGCGATCCGACAGCGAGAAGATCTCATCTAGCTCCGTCGAGACCAGCAGCACGGCTGTGCCCGCGTCGCGCATGGCCACAATCTGCTTGTGGATGAACTCAATCGAACCAACATCCAGGCCGCGCGTGGGCTGCGCCGCGATCAGCAGGCGGCTCTGGCGGCTGAACTCGCGCGCCACGATCACCTTCTGCTGGTTGCCGCCGGACAGGGCGCTCATGTTGACCAGGATGCTGGGGGTGCGCACATCGTACTGCTCAACCAGACGTTGGGCGTTTTCCGCCTTAGCCCGCTCATTGACCAGGATGCCGATGCTGAACGGCCCCAGGTAATAGGTTTGCAGCACCAGGTTATCCTTGACCGGAAAGGTGGGCACCATGCCATTTTTACGCCGGTCCTCTGGCACATGAGCGACGCCGGCTTCGGTGACGCGGCGCGGGCGCGCATGGGTGACATCGCGGCCTTCGATGATGACATGGCCGCCTTCGATAGGTCGCAGCCCGGTGATGGCCTCGACTAGCTCGGTCTGCCCGTTGCCCTGCACCCCGGCGATCCCCAAAATTTCGCCGGCGCGCACCTCCAGCGACAGATGATCGACCGCGATCAGCTTGCGGTCATCGCGCACGCGCAGGTCGCGCAGGATCAGCACCGGCTCGCCGGGGTGGGCGTCGCCCTTCTCAACTTGCAGGATGACTTCGCGCCCGACCATCATCGCCGCCAGCGATTCTTCAGTCGCCGTCTTCGGGTCGGCATGGCCGACGACCTTGCCCAGCCGCAGCACCGTGATCTGGTCGCAGATCTCCAGCACCTCTTTCAGCTTGTGCGAGATGAAGATGATGCTCACCCCCCGCGCCACCAGCGACCGCACGATGTCGAACAGGCCTTCGGTCTCCTGGGGCGTCAGCACGGCCGTCGGTTCATCCAGGATGAGGATGTCGGCGCGGCGGTACAGCGCCTTGATGATCTCCACCCGCTGCTGCACGCCGACCGGCAGATCCTGTACCAGCGCGTCAGGATCAACCTCCAGCCCATAGTGCTGCGAGATCTCCAGGATGCGCGCCCGCGCGGCGCGGCGGTTCAAGAACGGGCCGCGCACCGACTCGTTGCCCAGCATCACGTTCTCGGTGACCGTCAGCACCGGCACCAGTTGGAAATGCTGGTGCACCATGCCGATCCCCAGCGCGATGGCGTCGTTGGGGTTGTGAATGCGCGCCGGGCGGCCGTTGACCAGGATTTCGCCCTCATCTGGCGCGTACAGGCCGTAGATCAGGTTCATCAAGGTGCTCTTGCCGGCCCCATTTTCGCCGAGCAGCCCCAGTACCTGGCCTTTGTAGAGCTTGAGATCGATATGATCGTTCGCCAGCACGCCTGGAAACCGTTTGGTGAGACCACGCACTTCCAGCACGACCGGGGGAGATTCAGCCATAATCACCTCGCGGCATGACTGTGAACCATGCAAACTGTTCGCAAGTATAACGAGAACGGCTGAGGTTGGAAAACAAGCCGATGGCGAGCGGGGCGCTCCCGCCCTGTGCTACTATTCAATCACTGGGACAGCTGCACGAAAGGGTGCACAAGCGATGAAATCGCTCCGGTCTGCTCATGTGTTCAGCACCCTGCTGCTGGCGTCGTCGCTGTTGACCGGCTGCGGCGCCCCGCCCCCCACTAGCCAGCCAGAAGCGACCGCTCAGCCTGTGCCCACCCTGGAGCCTTCCTGCCCGGCGCTGGTGGCGCAGGCGCTGGCGGCCGTGGACTCGCAGTGCGCTGATCTCTCGCGCAACCAGCTCTGCTACGGCAATACCCGGGTCGAAGTCGTGCCCCGCGCCGGCGCGGGGCGCGCGCGTTTCGACGCGCCCGGCGACCGGCTGGACATCGGCGTTGTGCAGGCGCTGCGCCTCAGCCCGATGGATGTCGCCGCCGCCCTGTGGGGCGTAGCGCTGATGAAACTCCAAGCCGATCTGCCCGATACCTTGCCGGGACAGAATGTCACTTTCGTACTGTTCGGCGACGTCGAACTGCGGCCGATCCCGCCAGAAACTGGAGACGCGAACATTCGCGCTTTCTACTTCCGCAGCGGCTTCAACGACGCCCCTTGCCAGGAAGCGCCGGCGAGCGGGATGCTGGTGCAGACGCCTGAGGGCGCGAGCAAGGTCTCATTCCACATCAATGAGGTGGACATCCGCCTGGGCTCGACGGCGTTCATGCAGGCCGAGGCGGGGCGCGAGATGGCCGTCAGTGTAGTCGAGGGCGAGGCTGAGGTCACGGCGCAGGGGGTGACACGGACAGTCCCGGCCGGCAGCAAAACGCGCGTGCCGCTGGACGCCAATTTACAGGCTGCCGGCGCACCGGCTGAACCCGAACCCTACGACGCTGTTGCCCTGCGCCCACTGCCAGTCAGCGCCCTGGAGCGTCCGGTCGCCGCAGCTGCGCCGCTGCGCTGGCCGACCGCCACGCCGTTCTCCAGCGGACCGGCTGGCGCTGCGCCGATCGGCTTCCGGGTGAGCGATGCGATCACCGCGCCCGGCGAGCAGAAGACCTACACCTTCACCGCCCAGCCCGGCCAGACTGTCCTGTTCGACGGCCAGGGGCGCATCGCCTCCGACCTGCGCTGGCGCGTGGTGGACGAGGACGGCGCGCCCGTCTTCGCTGACCGCCTGCTGTTCGAGGACATCGGCCCGGTGACCCTGGAGCGCGGCGGCGTCTACACCCTCACCGTCTCCGGCGACGGCGATAAGACCGGCGACTACGCCTTCCAGATCAGCCAATCTTGAGCGACATCCTGACAGAATGGTGACAACTGCGCACAAACCTGAACAAAAGCGACCTTGAGAAACGCCTTACAATCGAGTCAGGAGGCTGGGTTTATAGAGGTGGTCAGTGATGATGAACTCGCCCGAATCGGTTACATCCTCGCTCACGCAGCCGGCGCTCCCGCCGCGCAGCGGCTTCTGCGCGACCTGCGGCGAAGAGACGGTGTTCGTCTTCCTGGGCGAGCAGCGCTGGCCGGCGGCGGTGGCGGCGTCAGCCGGCGTCAGCCCAGTCGTCCATCTGTGGACCTGTCAAGCCTGCCAGACAACGCTGGTCGAAACGTTCCCGCAGTGATCACGTCATGCCGTCCCCCGGCTGATCAGCATGCGCTGTCGGGTTCGTCCACAGGCTGCCATCCCGGCGAACCAGCCGCTTCGAACAGCCCCGCTTTGAATACGAGCATTGTTCTCTGCGCACAGACGCGGTACACTGTCCGAGCTTGACCGCCGTCAAGGGATACTATTCATCTATGACTCGCGATGTACTGCTCCAGGACGGCTCTACTGCCGCGCAGTTACGGGCCACGGCCGCGCGTTATCAGGTGGCCTGCAATCAGTGCGGAAGCATCGATAAACGCCCCTACTGCCCCGAAAACGGTTTGGGGTTGGTTCAGTGCGCGCAGTGCGGCCTAGTCTTCGTCGGACAGCGCCCAGAGGCCGATGACCTCTACACCCTTTACGGCGCGGCCTACTTCAAGAACGACAATTCCGGTGTGGTCGGCTACACCGACTATCTGAAAGACGAACCTAACATCCGCAAGACTTTCGTCAGACGCCTGCGCCACATCGAACAGTTCGTCAAACCCGGCCGCCTGCTCGACATCGGCTGCGCGGCCGGTTTCTTCATGGATGAAGCGCGCGCCCGAGGGTGGTCAGTTCAGGGCGTAGATGTGTCTGACTTCGCCGTGGAGTACGCGCGCCAGCGGTTCGGCTATGATGTGCGGCGCGGCAGCTTGCTCGATCAAGACTATCCATTGGAGAGCTACGATCTCGTCACCATGTGGGATGTGATCGAACACGTGCCCGATCCCAAAGCTTACATTCACCGCTCGGCGCGGCTCACGAAACGCGGCGGCATCCTGGCGCTGGCGACGCCCGACATCGACAGCCTGCCAGCGCGGCTCACTGGCAGGCGTTGGGTAGGCTACAAGCTGTCCGAAGAGCACATCTACTATTTCTCGCGGCGTACGCTGGCGAACATGCTGACCGAGGCCGGCTTCGAGATCGTTCACGTGCGGCATGTCGGCAAGTATGTGACGCTGCGCCTGTTTCTCGACCGGCTGAGCATGTACAGCCCGCTGATCGCGCGCGGGTTGGGGGTTATCGAGCGCACTTTTCATCTCTCGGAGAAGTCGTTGTACATCAACCCCTTCGACATCATCGCCATCACGGCGCGCAAGACCTAGCAGCGCACATCAATATGGTTCGCACGCTTGGGCGTCATCGTCTGGCAGCGGCGCTGGCGGCGGCAGCAGTCGTTCGCCTGGTCATCTTTCTGGCCTTCCCTTCGATATTCGACTTTGTGCGCACCGGCGTCATTCACGGTTCAGACGCCTATGATCGGTACGCGCAGAATCTGATCCAGACCGGGGTCTACGGCCAGACGCCTGGCGCGCCGGACGCCTTGATCCCGCCGCTCTACAGCTACGTGCTCGCCGGTCTCTACAGCACGCTGGGGCGCAGCGCCGCTTCGGTAGCGGCGCTGCACATTGCGCTCGACTGCCTCAGCATCGCGTTCGTGTACGCGATCGCGCGCCGGCTGTTCGAGGACGGCGACGCCGTCGCGCTCATCTCGGCGCTGTGCTTCGCGTTCTATCCCTATCTGATCTTTCAGAACTTGACCGTGATTGATACGCCGCTGTTCATGGCGCTCCTGTACGCTTTCCTGTGGAGCATGAGCCGGCTGCGCGACCAGCGCGTCCAGGGCTGGCACGCCGGGCTGTTGAGCGCATTCGGCGGACTGTGCCTGGGAGCCGGCATGCTGGTGCGCCCCATCCTGCCCCCCCTGGCGATCATGATCGCCGTGTGGTTTTTGCTGCGGCTCACGCTCTACCAGACCGTGGCGCGCCTGCTGCCGGTGGCGGTCATCAGCGCCCTGGCGCTGGTCCCGTGGATTGCGCGCAATGATCAGGTGTTCGGCGCTTTCGTGCCGATGACCACGACTTCCGGCGCCAACTTCTGGCAGGGCAACAGCCGCTATACTGTCCCGTATTTCCGCGCCGGCTATGACGTGCAGTGGACGGCGCCAGACCCTGAGGAACTGCCGGACGGCCTTGACGAACGCGAAGCCGACGCGCGGCGCTTCGCGCTGGCGCTGCAGTTCCTGCGCGACAACCCGGACAAGATCCCTGAACTGCTGTGGGTGAAATTTCTGGTTCACTGGAGCATCGACATCGCCCCGCGCCTGAACCCGGTTGAAGGCCAGGCGCCGCGCCTGGATTACCAGGGGGATGTCATCCTGGAGGCCGGCGAAGACGACACACTGGCGCTGGGCGGGCTGCCGCCGGGCGATCCGGTCGGCGCGTACTCGATGCCCCTTTTCGACCAGATCGGGCGGGCGGCACACCGCGTCTACTGGGGCGGGCTGTTCCTGTTGGGGCTGGCCGGCATCGTCCTCAGCCGGCGTCAATGGCGCGATGTGTCGCTGCTGTGGTTCGTACAGATCAGCATGACGCTGGTCTACGTGGCTTTTCACCCGTCTACCCGCTATCGTGTGCCCACCGACCCGGCCTTTTTCATGTTCTCGGCCTATGCGCTGGTCTGGTTGTGGCGCTGGCTTCAGGCTCGCCGCGCCGGTTCGCCGTCCGGCGGTCGCACGCTGGCCGGAGGCGCTGCGCCAGGATGAGGCGACCGGTGATGCCTACGCCGCCCCCTGATCCCGAATCGCCCCCCTCGCTGCTGTCGCTCGCCGCGCTGCGCCTGGCATTCGATATGCCCTGGAAAGCGCGCAACGAGATCGAACGGCTGCTGCTGCTGCCGCTGGCGCGGTTACAGTTTGCGCTGGCCGGCGTGCCCTGGCGTTCGGGTTGGAAACTGTACGGGCTGCCCATCATCCAGCGCCACCGGCGCAGCACGCTGGTCATCGGCCAGCGCCTGGAACTCCGCTCGACGGCGCGGGGGAATCCGCTCGGCCCGAATCGCCCGGTCATCTTGAGCACGCGCCGCGCCGGCGCCCGCCTGGTCATCGGCGACGATTTCGGCATGACCGGCGGCAGCATCGTGTGTGAAGACCGCATCACCATCGGCAACCGGGTGATCGTCGGCGCCAACGCCATCATCACCGACACCGATTTTCACCCGCTTGACCCGCTGACGCGGCAGCGCTCCCCGCTGGCCGGGCGCACCGCCCCCGTGACCATTCACGATGACGTGTTCATCGGCATGCAGTCGCTCATCCTCAAAGGAGTCGTGATCGGCGCGGGCAGCGTGGTGGGCGCGGGCAGCGTCGTCACCCATGATGTCCCGCCGGGCGCCGTCGTCGCCGGCAATCCGGCGCGTGTGATCCGCCATCTGAACCGATGAGACGCCATACCCAAGCCGCGCCAACGCGCCAATGTACGATTCGAAGGAGCAATGGAAAGTTATGACATCGCCTGCTTCGCCCTCGCCGCCGATCCATGCGATCATATCCCGGCTGAGCCGCCTGTTATTCTGCCTGGCCGGCTGGCAGGTCGAGACCAGCGCGCCGGATCTGCCCAAATTCGTGGCCATCGGCGCGCCGCACACGTCGAATTGGGACGCTGTCGTCATGCTGTTCATAGCGCTCATCCTGCGCCTGCGCATCTACTGGATCGGCAAGCACACGCTGTTCCGTCCCCCGTTCGGCGGCGTGCTGCGGGCGTTGGGCGGCATCCCGCTCAACCGCGACAGCACGCGCAACGCCGTTGGTCAGGCGGTGGATTTCTTGAACGCGCAGGAGTGCGCCATACTTGTGATCGCGCCAGAGGGGACGCGGCGGCGAACGGCGCACTGGAAGACAGGGTTCTACTACATCGCGCAGGGGGCCGGCATTCCGGTGGTGTTGGGCTATGTGGATTACCGGCGTAAACGGTGCGGCTTGGGGCCGGCCATCATGCCGTCGGGCGACATCGAGGCTGACATGGCCATCATCCGCGACTTCTACTGCGACAAGACGCCCCGCCATCCGGAGAAGATGAGCGAGATCACCCTGCCGCCCCGCTGACCATCCTATACCATGTTTTCGCCGCCGTCTACGTTGATGGCCTGGCCGGTGATGAAGCGCGCCGCATCCGAACACAAGAACAGGATGACGGACGCTACCTCATCTGGCGTCCCCCAGCGGCGCTGCGCGTTGGCGGGCGGCGCGTCGGGAAAGCCGTCTTCGGCGACGTTGCCGGGGCAGACGGCGTTCACCCGCACGCCGAGCGGCGCGAACTCACGCGCGAGCTGGCGCGTCAGACCGATCAGGCCGGCTTTGCTGGCCACGTAGGCCGCGCCCTCGGCCAGCGGCGCTGGGTGTCCGGCGGTCGCCCCCAGGTTCACGATCACGCCGCCGCCCTCATCGGCCATCACCCGGCCCAGAAGCTGGCTGCAGAAAAACGCGCCCGTTAGGTTGATCTCCAGCACGCGGCGCCAATCCCACTCATCGAGCGTCAGCGCCGCGCCCAGCTTGACGACGCCGGCGGCGTTCACCAGGATGTGCACCCGTCCGAAGGCGTCGCGGGCGGCTTCGATCATCGAGCCGACTTGAAAGCGGTTGGAGACATCAGCCTGCCAGGCCAGCGCCCGCCCGCCCGCGGCGCTGACCGCCGCCGCCGCCCGATCGGCGCGATCCGGGTTCTGATCGTTGACGACCACCGCCGCCCCCGCCGCCGCTAGCGCCTGCGCCGCCGCCAGACCGACGCCCGCGCCCGCGCCCGTCACCAGCGCGGTTTGACCTTGGAGATCAACCGTGAAGGGGGTCAAAGGGTTTGCAGCCAATCGCGGATCGCGTTCTGGACGCCGAAGTGCAGCTGGCCGGTGCGCGTATCGCGCAGCATCCGGTCGCCAATAGGCGCGACGTAATACGACGCGCCGTGACGGTAAGCGCGGTTGTGCGCCTCGGCGGCGGCGCGGGCGAAGCGCTGCCACGGGTTCCAGTCGTATTCGCCCATCACGATCAACAGACGAGTCTCAATCGCCAGCACCGCCTCGGTATCCAGGGGATTCGTCGCCAGGATGACGCCCTGTGGGAGCTGGGCGCGCGCGAACAGCCCGAAGGCATTGCCGACCATGCCCGCGCCCGCGTCCTGCGCCAGGATGACCGCTCGGTGTCGGTCAACCGCCCGCTGCTCCAGCGCCACTTCATAGGCGCTGACCGCATCCTGCGTGGTCGAGCCGCAGCCGCCAGCGCCGCTGCGGCCAGTGCCGCGCTTGTCCCAACGGAACACCGCATAGCCGGCTTCCAGCCCCAGTTCGGCGAACGCCTGGTAGCCTTCGCGGGCGTCGCTGCCCGCATGATGCAGGATGAATAACAACGGAAAGAGCGAGGTGCGCGTTGGGCGTGAGGGATATTCGATCTGTCCGGCTAGACGCACCCTATCGCCCGCAAAGATCAATTCGTGGGCATGCCCTGTTCGAATGCTTTCCAGAATGTAATTCGAGGCCATGATTCCCCCATGTGGGTGTCCAACACGATCTAGAATTGTGGAAAGCACAAACAAGTTCTAGTTTGAAGTTTTTATCTGCGGGACGCGCTGTATCTCTAGTATAACAGCAATTGCAGCGTCCAGCCCACTCAAATTCGAGTATTGCGCACAAATTGGTCGGGCGAGTTGACAGCTTAGAACACTCGTGCTAACCTCAAAGCGAACGGAAATCTAACTTGATGGGTGAGCGAGGACGCATTGGCGCTGGAATTCAACAAGCTGGCCGACCAGGTTTTGAAGCTGCGGCGGATGCTGGAGGAGATCCCGTTTGACACCAGCGACCGCCTGCAGATCGCCCTCAAGCGCTTTCGGGCGGCCGACAACCTGGACTACATCCACAGACGCATTGAGCTGGCGCGTTCGCCGCAGGTCAGCGGTTATCGCGGCGCTGCCCCCTTAGACGCGCCGTATCACGAGATCATCTGCCAAACTTTCCCGCCGCCGCCGCCGCCCAGCGCCACGCTGATCGCCGCCGACGGCTCGCAAGTTTATCCCAACGAGCAAGCGCCGTTCCACTACTTCCTCATCAACACCGGCCTGTTCGTCTACCATCACGGCGGCGACGCGGCGCCCGAAGCCACCACCCATCCCCGGCTGATCTTCCACCCCGACCATGTGCACGACGCCAGCGGCCGGTTGATCAGCGCCCGGACGGTAGACGCCCAGCGCACCGTGTTCGAAATGCGCGAGCTGGCCGACCTGGCCTGGGAACGCCGCAGCGAGGCGCGCCCGCTGGTCGCGCTGTACGACAACCATCTGCTGTTCCGCGTCAACAAAGATGTGACCGGCCACACGCGCCTGTTTCAGGACTACCAGGCGGCGCTGGTGAAGCTGCACGACGCCGGGGCGCTGCTCGCCGGTTACGTGGACAGTCCGGTGCGCAGCCGGGTGGTGATACGGCTGCTGCACCTGCTGGCGCTGCCCGAAGCGGCCGTCCGCGGCAGCGACTTGAGCGGAGCCGGCGACCTGGAAGGGCTGCGCGATTTGCAGTTATTCAACCTGGTACTGAAGCCGGGTGAACGTTCTGCGCTGATGGTGCAGAATTCGCCGCACAACTTCCAGTTTCGGCAGCGGGGCGTCAGCTATGAGATCGCCTTCTTCTACCTGAAAGTTTCCAGCGGCTACCAGGATGAGATCGCGCGCGTGGACATCCCGATGTGGGTGGCGCGCGATCGGCGGGCAGTGGATGAGCTGCACGCGCTGCTGCTGGAACAGTGCCAGATGCAGGGGCGCAACCCGTATCCCTACGCCCTGACGCGCGCCGATGAGCTGGCTTACGTCAGCAGCCGAGACAAGCAGAAGCTGGATGAGATCGTCCGGTTAGAACTGCGCCGGCGCGGGATTGATCCGCGCGGGCTGCCGGCCAAAGCACGCGGCAAAGCGCTGGCGCGCAGCCCCAAACGCCAGTACGAGACCTCCTAAATGCACGCAAACGCCCGAATGATGCACGAGTCGACGAGGAGCGCGGCCGACGAAATGGTGATGAGCGAGTCAGCGATGGTGGGGCGGGTGCTGCGCGCCAGCACCCGCGGCTTTACCTGTGGGACGCAGAGCAATAAGATCGACAGCAAACACGATTTCGGCGCGTTTGTCAGCGCACCGGTCGCCAACGACGACAGCCTGCGCGTCATCGGCTTGATCTACGCGGTCGAGATCAAAGATGATCTGCTGGTGAATGAACTGGTGATGGCTGAAGCGGTCAACGCCAGCGTGCTGCGCGACCAGCGCGAAAATCGCATGGTTCCGATGGAGATCAGCGTCCTCAACGTCGGCTACTATTACGCCGGCTACCAGCCCGTCCACAGCCTGCCGCCGCGCCCGCCGATGAGCCTGTCGGTGGTTGAGCTGTGCAGCGGCGATCTGGTGTATGCGTTCACCCAGCGGCACGATTTCTTCCCGCTGGTGCTGAACGCGGCTGAAGTGCCGTCGGACGATCTGCTGGCGGCGGCCATCCGCTACGCCGTCTGGGCGTATCCTGATGACCAGCGCTACGCCTTTCTGGTGCGCTGCGGGCGGGAGATCGCCCGCCAGCTTTCGCACGATCTGAAACGGCTGGAACACGTCCTGGCCCTCATCCGGCCGCAGGCTTAGCGCCCTCATCAACAAATGGGCGTTCACAGCGGCGGCGGCGCGGGCGGCGAGGCAGATGGCCGCGCCGGCGGTTTGGACATCGGCGGCAGAACGGCAGCTCTACAGAATAGCCTGATGGATACTCTGGCACTTACCCTGGATCCCTCTCCCACATCGAAAGGGACTTTGAAGAACCTCGCTGCGCTCTGCTCGCCCTCAGTGAGAAAGGAGCCGGCGGGGTGAGGACTTTCTTGGACCTCATTCACGCTGTTGAGCAGTGCTCCAAACGGCGGCCTGGCCGAGCATATGCGATTCGGGACGGCTGGCGTCCAGCGTGCAATTCGCTCTGGCGCGCTCATCTGAATCGCGCTAGAATCGAACTTACGTTCTATCACCGCTGTCGCCAACCGGCTCGCCCGCCCTGGCTGCGCGCTGGAGCGGGATCGAGGACTCAGCATCCAAAACGCCCTCACATGAGACTGACGGGAGCGTCGTATTGTGGTCTACCCTGCTGAAAACCTAGATGAATGGTTCCCCCGCGCTTTGCCCGACTCGCCCACGCGCCTGGGCGTAGTGGTTGGCGGCTCGCTCAGTCGGGGACTGGCCGTCAAGCTCGACCGCGAGCAGACTATCGAGGAGCTGGCCGTCGGCCGCTACGTGGTGGTGCGCGGCGCTAACGATACCCGCTTCTTCTGCATGCTGACCGACATCGCCCTCAACAACACCAACCCGGCCATTCAGAACCACCCGCCCGACCTGTCCGATCCCTTCCTGCGCGATGTGTACATCGGCACGGCCGTGTTCGGGACGGTATACGTCACGCCGATGCTGTCGATCGAAGAGGGCGGCGAACCCCGCCCGGTCAAAACCATCCCCAGCCATTTCATGCCGGTGTTCAACGCCACGGTCGAGGACGTGAACGCCGTCTTCGGCAGCGAAGACGACCGGCACTTCAACGTCGGCGCGCCGCTGGAGCTGGAACAAACCCAGGTCAACTTAGACCTTAAGCGGCTGGTCGAGCGGTCAGTGGGCGTGTTCGGCAAGAGCGGCACTGGCAAGAGCTTCTTGACGCGGATGCTGCTGGCCGGCATCATCGCCCGGCGCATGGCCGTCAACCTGGTGTTCGACATGCACAACGATTACGGTTGGGAAGCGCCGGACGAGCGCGGCACGAAGGCCAAAGGGTTGGCGCAGTTGTTCCCCGGCCAGGTGGCGGTCATCACCCTGGACGACGAGTCCACCCGCCGGCGCGGGGTACGCCCCGAATTCGAGGTCAAGCTCAGCTACGACGAGATCGAGCCGGAAGACATCGCCAGCCTGCGGGCCACGATGAACCTGTCAGACGCCATGATCGACGCGGCCTACACCCTGCGCAAACGCTGGGGCAGCGAGTGGATTCGCCGGCTGATCGATCCTGACAGCGTCGAGGACTTCGACGACGTTGTGGCCAATACGAACATCGGCAGCGGCACGCTCAGCGCCCTGCAGCGCCGTTTGCAGCGCTTCGAGCGGTGGGGCTTTCTGACCAGCGAGCCGGTGACCGACAGTGTGGCCAAGATCATCCAGCTTCTGGTGCAGCATCAGAAACACGTGGTGCTGGAGTTCGGGCGCTTCGGCAACGAACTGGAAGCCTACATCCTGGTCGCCAACTATCTGACGCGCCGCATCCGCGAGCGCTACGTGGCCATGGTCGAACAGGCGCTCGGCGGGAGCGGCGATGAGCCGCCGCAGCTCCTCATCACCATCGAGGAAGCCCACAAGTTCCTCGATCCGTCGGTTGCCGGCCAGACGACTTTCGGCATCATCGCCCGCGAGCTGCGCAAGTACAACGTCACCCTGCTGATCGTCGACCAGCGCCCCAGCGGCATTGACGAAGAGGTGATGAGCCAGATCGGCACGCGGGTGACAGCGCTGCTGGACAACGACCGCGACATCAACGCCGTACTGACCGGCATCAACGGCGCTAGCAGCCTGCGCGAGGTGCTGGCTCGGCTGGACACCAAACAGCAGGCGATCATCATGGGGCACGCCGTGCCGATGCCGGTGGTGGTGCGCACCCGCACCTATGACCAAAGCTTCTACGAGGCGATCGCTCGCAGCAGCCTGCCGGTTGAAGACGCACAGCGCCGCCTGGGGACGGGCGGCCAGGAACGCCGCCTGCGCTAAGAGGTGAACCACACAGCGGCGGACACTGTTGTCTGGCCGTATGCCGCGCCTGTTCAACAGCCTGGGATCGCGCAGACTCCGACGCAGCCATGCATGACAAGCAAAACAGCGGGGGCAGGTTCCCCCGCTGCTTTGAAACTGCATCATCTGTTCGCGCAGCTTGCTAGTCGGTCCGAAGCGCGTTAGAAGCGGAGCCTGCACGCCACAGCGGATCGTTGGGGTACAGCTTGCGCCCCAACCAGAGCGAGACATAGACCAACCCGACCAGCACGGGCACTTCCACCAGCGGCCCGACCACCGTCGCCAGCGCCTCGCCAGAAGCTAGGCCGAATACGGCGATCGCCACCGCGATGGCCAGCTCGAAGTTATTGCTGGCGGCCGTGAACGAGATCGTGGCGGTGTCGGCATACGGGAACTTCAGCAAGTAAGACACGCCGAACGATACCAGGAACATAATGCCGAAGTACAGCAGCAGCGGCAGGGCGATGCGCACGACGTCCAACGGCCGTTCCAGGATGACTTCGCCTTTGAGCGAGAACATCATGACGATGGTGAACAGCAGGCCAACGATGGCGGTTGGGCTGAGGCGCGGCACGAATTTGGTCTCATACCATTCATCGCCCTTGACGCGGCCCAGGATCAAGCGGGTGAGGAAGCCGGCGGCCAGCGGGATACCGAGGAAAATCAGGACGCTCTTGGTGATATCCCATATCGAGATGTTCAGCACCACGCTTTGCGCGCCGAGCAGGCCCGGCACAATCGTCAGATAGAAGTACCCCAGAATGGTGTACATCACGATCTGAAACACCGAGTTGATGGCGACCAGCACGGCCGCATATTCGTTGTCGCCGCAGGCCAGCATATTCCAGATCAGCACCATGGCGATGCAGCGCGCCAGCCCCACAATGATCAGACCGGTGCGGTATTCCGGATGATTGGGCAGCAGCAGCCAGGCGAGCGCGAACATCAGCGCCGGACCGACAACCCAGTTCAGCAGCAAAGACGTGGCAGACATTTTCCAGTTGCCGACGATCGCCGGGATTTTGCCGTATTTGACTTTGGCCAGGACGGGGTACATCATCCACAGCAGCCCGATGGCGATGGGCAGCGAAACAGTGTCAAGCTTGATGGAATCGAGGGCGGGCGCTAGGCCAGGGAACAAGCGCCCGAGCCCGATGCCAACGGCCATGGCGATGAAGATCCACAGCGGCAGAAAGCGGTCGAGTACGGACAGCCGGCTGAAGACGCTGCCACCTACGGATACAGCTGCGTTGGCGGTTTGAGAAGTCATCCTTGGTTCCTCTTCAGGTTTACGTGTTCGATGGTTCGGCGGCGGGCTTAGCGACAGCGTACAGCTCAGGATGTTCTCGCAGCAGATCCTTGCTCTGTTTGACCACCCGTCGTTTGCGGATCAAGTCTTGAATGTAACCGCGTGACGGAAACTCAATCGCTTCGTGCGGGCAGACAGTGGCGCAGGTCGAACAGCCGACCATACAGTTCAGCGGATTGGCGACTACCGCCACATTGCGCTCATAATCGAACTGATAGACCTTACGCCCACAGGAGGTGACGCATAGGCCGCAGCCGATGCAGCGCTCTGGCACAACCGTCGGACTCCAATGGATCTCTTCGCGCGGAATGCCGTGCCAGGGCTTGACGAATTGGTTGACCTCGTTCATGTTCGAGACTCCCTTCGGGACTTCAGACCACCAGGTTGAATAGATAGCCGGTCGCTATAATGCTGAGGGCGACAACGCTGACAAAAATAGCGATCAACTGCGGCTTGAGTACTTTCCGCAGGATGATCATCTCCGGTAAACTGAGCGCGACAACCGACATCATAAAGGCCAGAACAGTGCCCAACGCCGCGCCTTTGCCCAGCATGGCGCTCACGATGGGGATGATGCCAGCGGCGTTCGAATACAGCGGAATGCCCAACAACACCGATGCAGGCACAGACCACCAGGCCCCAGCGCCCATGATGCCGGTCAGCGCGTCTTCCGGCACAAAACCGTGAATGAATGCGCCGATGCCGATGCCGATGATGACGAACAGCCACACGCGGCCTACGATCTCACGGGTGCTCTCGGCTGCCTGCCCAAACCGTTCGACCCAGGTCGGCCTGTCGTCGGGTGTGACGGCTTGACCGCCCCGTGATTTGACCGCGTACACGAAAGGCTCGACATACCGTTCGAGCTTCATTTGTCCTAGGATCAACCCGGCGACCACGCCGATGATGATGCCGGACGCCAGATACAGCAGCGCCACCTTCCAGCCGAACAGCCCCAGCAGCATCACGAAGGCGACCTCATTCATGATGGGCGAGGTGATGAGAAAGGAAAAGGTGATCCCTAACGGGATGCCCGCCTGCACGAAACCGATGAACAGCGGCACTGATGAGCAAGAGCAGAAAGGCGTGATCGCTCCAAAGATCGAAGCCATCAGATTGCCAACGCCTGCCCCGCGCTTTTCCACCAGCGCCCGCACCCGCTCGGTGTTGATGAAGGTCTGCACCAGCGTGATCAAGAAAATCATGCCGGACAGCAGCAGCAGAATTTTGGGGACATCATAGAGGAAGAAATTCACCGCTTCTCCAAGCTGGCTCTCCCGGCTCAATCCCAGCAGCGTGTACGTCGCCCAGTCGGCAAACGGCTGCAAATTGTTGTAAGCGATGATCCAGATAACGCCCAGCAAACCCACCACCAGAAACGCGAGACGATCGTCGCGAACCCGGACAAATTCTGATGCCCTCATGACATACGTCCTTTATGCTGCTCACTGCCGACCATCAAACTGAGACGCCCACTCCAGAATTTGCTGCCGTTTGGGAATGCGGCCCGCCGCCAGCACCTGCTCATTCATCACCAGACCCGGCGTGCTCAGGATGCCATAGGTCATGATGTCCGCGTAATCCGTGACCTTGACGATCTCGTAGTCAATCGAACTCCCCGTCAACGCCTCGCGCACCTCTTGCTCCAGACGTTTGCAGTTCGCACACCCTGATCCCAAAATCTTGATGGTGACCATTCGCTTGCCTCCTTGGTCAGACCGACGTTAGACGACAATTACATTCAAATATCTGAATGTGACTTTAACCCATAACCCCACTCCCTGATAGTGAAAGATGTCACTACAGTTCCATTGCATAGATAATCGTCTATATAGATACCAGCATATATAGAGACTTGTCAATCCCCTATTCTATGTTACACTGTGAAATGAACCTAAGTATTAGGTTAGGAAGGCGAAATCGATGAATCCACTGTCATTGACGACCGAGGCTGAGATCAATGCAAGAGCCATGAGCTGTAATCTCAATTTACAGTCTCGTATGTCGACCCAGCAGGCTGAGCGTATGGCAGACATATTCCGGGCGCTCAGCCACCCAGTGCGATTGCAAATGCTCGATTTGATCAGCCAGCGCAATGGTGAAGTGTGTGGGTGCGACATCGAGCAGCATTTCACACTGACACAGCCCACCATCTCGCATCACCTCAAAGTGCTGCGCGACTGTGGCTTGATCACGTCGCAGCCACGCGGTGTGTGGGTTCAGCACTGCGTCAATACTCAATTATTAGACGCGGTGCGCGATCTGCTGACCACCCTGTACAGCGCCGAGTGAAGACTGCTAATCACCTTCCCCCAGCAGCTAGTTCGTCCTGGGTGATAGGCCCAGCCTGCGCCAGTTCTGGCGGGCACTGGTCGGCGAACTTGCGGAAGTTGCCCACATAGCGCGCTGCCAACTGGCGGTAGCGATCCCAGTACTCGGCCTCATCCGGCCAGGCGCGCGGCGGGTACAGCACGTCGTCCGGCAGACCGGGGCAGCTCACCGGCACTTCAAATCGAAATACTGGGTCGATGTGCTCAGTTGCAAAGATAAGTTGAGCCGGTAAAATCAAAAGCATGAGCCAAAAACGAGAGAGTAAATACGTTCGCTTTGTCCGCCTTGCGTATCGCGTCGCCCAAGCGAGTGTGCCGCGCTACGCGCATCCCAAAAGCC
>CALAJK010000021.1 GCA_937922795.1 uncultured Anaerolineae bacterium | reverse complement strand
TGCAGCAAATAGCGGTGCAGGCTACCATACAGGTGAGGAATGGGGACAGATCGCATCGGCAGTTCTCCAGGTTGGTTTCGTTTCGCAACTCAACCTTACTGGAAAATCGCTGGCTTTCCCACCCATTCCTCTCGCTCATCTGTTCAGTGTCCGGTGGCTAGTTGCTTGTTTAATAGGGACAGGGTGATCAAGGTGTTGTTGGCGTGGGTATCGCGCAGGTCGGGCGATAAAACGTAACTATCCTATCAGAAACAGTGAACGTTTCGCAGGGTTGAAAGCCCTCACGTGCCATGTAAAGTTGTAAGCCTTCGGGAATAATCAGGCTTTTGCTAATTTCGACAACCACATCCGGGCGCAGTTCTTCCCAAACTTGCGTTTTGGTGGGGTAACGACGAAAGAACTGGGACGTGCCCTCGCTAATAAGGCTATAGAAATTGGCGCGATTGCCAAGCCCCCAAACCAGCTCATGCGTGCCGATAACCATTTCATCAGGCTGCAAGCGCGCCGCCACAGCGCGGCTAATCGGCGAAAACGGGTGTTCAGCTAGCCTGCCCTCACGCAGCAAGACAGCAGCGGCGTCCCACTGCAAGAGCGGTGTGCGCACTAACACTAAAAACAAACACAATGCGACCACCATCAACGCCCAATCGCGCTGGCGGCGCGTGAGCATAACTTCTGCCAAAAAGATACCGACAGGCAAATAGAATATGCCTTGATGCGGCACCGAGTAGCCACGCCTGTCCAACAGAAAGATGCTCACAACTAACATCAACAATATTCCTATGTAGTGCTGCTGCTGGTACGCTTGCCGCCACAAAAGCCACACAATGCTGGTCATGACCAGCACACCGTCGAGCGGTGCAAAGATAAAAGCGGGAAATTTGGAAGAACTCGCGCTGTAGTTGCGTAGATATTCCAAATAAACATCTAAGCCGCCTACAGAGAGAATATTCGTGACAAAATACAGTGCGCTGCCAATGCTCGCGCCCATGACATAGCCTAGCAGTGAAAACAGCCACATCCAATCACGCCGCCATAATGCTTGCGCGCCGCGTATGCCATAGTATGCTGACAAGGCAGCAATAAGGCAAATACCAACAGCGTGCGCCTGCAAGGTGAAAATCACCAGCAGACCTGCGCCCATGTGCCATACCCACGCACGTCGTTCCACGCGAAAGCCCCACAGTGCTAGCCCTATCGTCCACATTGCTAGCGGCATAACAAAATGGTCAGGGCGGTAACTTAGCGCAGGCAAGAATGAACGCGATAATAATGCAGCACACGCGCTCGCAAAACTTGCCCAGCTGCTGCGGCTCATGGCGTAGGTAGCAAATGCAATACCCGCAATACCAACTAAATAAGCGACCAGCTGAAAGTATCGCCCCAGCCGAATGTCCCAGCCAAAAGTGTCTATCAGCAGCCCATAAAGCGCGTTGACGTAGCCCACACCCGGCGAGATAGCATGAACGGGTTCAAACAACATGCGCCCATAAATCTTACCTTCGTATAAAAAATTACCTGCAATAGCCGCCCAATGCGCTTCGTCGGGTGAAAAGACGATATAAAGCGGTAGCGAAGCGACCCACACAAACAAAAAAAGCCCGCACAACACAACCACCGCTGCGCGCCAGCGACGTGACGCACAATTATCAGTTGGCAAGCTGGCGACTAACACAAGCGCACCTATTAACACGTTGATTGCAAGACTTTGTACAATTTTGAGGTGAATTTTGAGGTTAATTGTGCCAATAAAGTAAGTGATACCCCATAGACCCAGCAATAGCATAGCAACTGCCGCTATACGCAGCCGCGCATCTCTTGCTTGCAGCCATGCCCACACACGCTTAGCTTGCCACAGCATCATCGCCCACAGTAAAGCCAACGCCACCACGACCCCAACACCTACGGCATAACTGTTGCTGTAACGCCCTAGCAGGCTAGGCGTGTCGCTAACGTGGTTCAGCGCGTGGCTAAGCGCAATGACCTGCCCGATAACGATGAACAGAACCCACCCACAAGCAGCAGGCGTGCGTTGCAAGTCATGCATGGAGCTTTTCCCTTAGCTCTTGTCCTGCTTGGTATAAGTGACGCTGGCGGGCGGCTCGTAGCCTTAGCAGTGGGCGTACACGCCGACGAACAGGTCAGCCTTGCACAGCGCATCGTAGCAGACTTGCAAGGCGTTATTCGCACTGGCGTTGAAGTGTTCCATCGCCACAGGGTGCATGTCGACTCTGATGATGACATCAATAAGCCGCTCGCGGTATGGTTCAAGGTCGCGCGAGGTAGAGCTTGTAAACGCGTTGAAGTAATGCGCCATCTTACCTTTTTCGCCGCCGCTACATCTCACGCTATTATAGCCACTTCCCACGCCGTTTGGCAAAATTTGCCGGGCGCTCAATCAGCTCAAAGCCCAGCGCGATGGCGGCAGTCCGCCGCCCACCCCTGACGAAGACTAGCAGATGGCGCAGCTCATGGCAGGCATGTCAGGATCGCCGCGCGCGCATTCGGCTGCGTTTGGAAGGGTTAAAAGGACAACAGCAGGTGTACATCGAGAATCTTGACGGAGCACTGAAAATTATCGCGCAAGTCGGTATCGTGTATAATCGCCTTGAACACAGCGCTCAGAGAGGGCTGCTGCGCCAGGTTGTTGAAAGAGTCATCGTGGATGATGTGGGACAGGCGACACTGGAACTGCGAGCGCCGTTCGCCTGCTTGAATGAGATTTCGCATCAGGTTCGTGGCGGTAACAGAGGGGCTTCACGCAGCCGACGAACGCAAACCGGCAGTCATTTTGCTGCCGGTTCGCAAGAAACCCAATGTTCGGATTGGGTCTTGTCGTGCGGGAGGGACAGGATTCGAACCTGCGATCCGGTATAACCCGGATAACCGCTTAGCAGGCGGCCCCATTCGACCACTCTGGCACCCCCCCCCAAGGGCGAAAAATCCAGGCGGAGGGAGTGGGATTCGAACCCACGGTGACCTGGAGGCCACACAGGTTTTCAAGACCAGCGCCTTAAACCACTCGGCCATCCCTCCCTGGCAAAAGGCATTTTAACATGCCGGTAGATGAGGGTCAATAGCCGGCTCAGCGTCAATTGTATGTTATCATAGAGGCCGCTGGTTCCTGTCGCCTGCACGATGACGGTGCTATGGATTATTCGCTGCTGTTGTTTGCCGCGCTGGCCCTCTTCTTCATTGGCGCTATCGTTTATTTGGCTAACCAGGCCGATTTGGAACGGCGTAGGCCGCATCCCCGCGCCGCGCCGTTCGCCCTAGCGGATGAACTAGCGACTCGTCAGCGGGCGCTGATCCTGCGCTGGATGCTGTATGGCGTCGCTGCCATGAACCTGGTGTTCGGGATTGTGCTGGTGCAGGCGCTCGTATTTCGTCAGACCGGCGCGCTGCCTCCAGATATCGCGCTGCCGCCGCTCGATCCGCGATCAGGCGCGGTGGCGCTGGCCGCCGCTGTGGCCTGTGGGGTGGTGAGCTGGCAGCTCGTGCGATCGCCGGCAGCGCGCTCACAGTTGAAGCGGTTGACCGGGGCCGGCAGCCGCTACGACCCAGAGTCCAGCGTACATACCGCTGCTGCCGTGCTCGCGCTCACCTTCCTGGCGGCTACGCTCACGCAGTTGGCGCTCAGCGGCGGACTCAGCGGATTGGCCAGCAGCCTAGAAACCGGCGGCGTGTCGGCCAACGATGTCCTGTTCCAAGCAGTGCTGCTGACGGCGGCAGCGTTCCTGGGCGTGGGCCTCGCCATCCGGCGCACGCTGCCTCAGTCTCTGGAGCGGCTGGGGCTGCGGCTGCCGACGTCCGGAGACTGGTGGTGGGGATTGGCGGTGGGGCTGGGGCTGTATCTGGCATTGATCGCCATGGTGACGATCTGGTCGCTGTTCGTCTCACCGGAGCAGATTGCTGAGCAGAGCGCCGCCGCTGAACAGATCGCGCGGGCATTCGATACCTTGCCGGCCGCCTTCTGGCTGGCGCTCACCGCTGCGCTCAGCGAGGAAATCCTGTTTCGCGGGGCGCTGCAGCCTGTTTTCGGTTTGCCGCTGACCAGCGTGTACTTCGCGCTGGTGCATATGCAGTATGCGCTGACGCCGGCAGCGGTCATCATCTTCGTCGTGGCGCTGGGTTTGGGCTGGCTGCGCCAGCGGCAGAGCACCTCATCGGCGATCATCGCCCACTTCGTCTATAATTTCGTCCAGCTAGCCGTGGCGATTCTGGCGGCCAGCCTGTTGGCGGGGCGTTCATAACGCGGGCGAGGGCGCGGTGATGCTGAGACTGCTGTTGATCGGGTGGTGGGCGGTGATGTGGGCTGTGCCGGCGGCTGCTCAAGACGCGACCAGCACGCCGGGGGCTGATCAGCGCTACATCATTAGCGCAGGCAGCGAGGTCATTTTTCCCCAGGCGGTGCGGTTTGTGGTCAGCGCGGCGCGCCCAGTCAGTGAACTGACGGAAGCCTCGCTGGTGATTCGCCCCGAAGGGCGGCCGCCGCTCACGGTGCGGGTTGGGCTGGAGGCCGCTGACGCTGGCGCGCCCTTCGCTGAGCTGGTTTATGTGTGGTTGATCCCTCGCGAGGCGCCGCCGCGGCTGTTCCGAACGATTGACTATGAGTGGCGTTTATCCAGCCGGTCAGATGGCGCGGCGCGACTGGCGGGTAGTTTCGTGTTCACTGATCAGCGCGTAGACTGGGCGGCTCGGCCTGATCCCAATGGCCAGATCAGCCTGACGATGCCAGCCGTGGGCGATGCCGCCAATGTTCTTGGCCGGCTCCGGCGTGAGCTCCAACCGGTTTACGACCGGCTAGCCGATGAATTCGACCGGCAGGAGTCGTTCAATTTTCTGATTTACCCGCGTGATCGTCTGAAAGCAGGCTGTGAGCTGGATGCGGATGGGAAGCCGGTGGCGATTGGGCCATTCAGCCAGTTAGCGATCCCGTGCGACCCAGCGGCGGCGGATGCGCTCTTCCGTGTGTCGGGCTACACCGTGGTTGAAAGCGAGACCGCCGGCGCGACCAGCGTGCGCGCGGCGCTGGTCGAGGCGCTGGTGGCGCGTTTTTACGGTCAGGCTTGGTGGGCGCTGCCCGGTTGGTTCCGCGCCGGCCTGGTCGAACTCTACCGCCCGGACTCAAAGGCGGGTCTGCTGCCGCCTGTGATCGCCGGAGCGCGCGCTCGACGCCTGTTCGATTTGCAAGCTGATGCGCCCGATGAGCCGCTGTGGCGCGCCCAAAGCTATGCGCTGATCGCTTATATCGCCGATCAGGTAGGAGTCGAAGGCGTGCTGCAGCTCGCGCAGGCGGCGGGTCAAGCGCCGTTCGACGTAGCCTATGAGGCGGCGATGAACCGGCTGCTGGTGGCTTTGCTGCCCGACTTTGAGCAGTGGATCTTCACGCCGCGGGCTGAAGCAGCTTTCGCCTTCACGCTGTACCAGCCGGCGACGCCGACGCCCACGGCGACGCCGACACCTACACCGACGCCAGCGCCCACTCGAACGCCCACCGTGGAACGATCATCGGTAGACGCGGCCAGCTTGACCCCGACGCTGTCGGGACGTGCTGCGTTCACGCCGCTGCCCACGGCGACGCCGACGCGCACGCCGACCAAAGCGCCGCCGACGCCGACGCCGCGTCCCGCCGGCAGTTTGAATACGCCGACGCCGACGCCCCAGGCGATCGAAGCCTCAGTGCAGAGTCCGGGCGGTCCATTAGCGCTGGTGGCGATTCTGCTGCTGGCGGGGGCGGTTCTGATCCTAGCTGTGTCGCTGCTGCGCCGCCGTTGGACGGAGTTTCGATGATTGATCTGTACAGTTTGAACTTGGAACAGCTAGAAGCGCTGCTCGCGGGTTGGGGTGAACCGCGCTTCCGGGCCCGACAGATCTGGGCATGGCTGTATGATCGGCGCGTTTCAACCTTTGAGGCGATGACCAACTTGCCCAAGCCGCTGCGCGCCAGGCTGCAAGCTGAGACGACGCTGGGCGTGCTGGAGACGGTCGCCGAACAGTCCAGCTATGACGGGACGGTCAAGCGGCTGTACCGGCTGCCTGACGGTCAGATGATCGAATCAGTGCTGATGCTGTATGATGATGACCGGCGTACGGCCTGCATCTCCACGCAGGCGGGCTGCGCCATGGGCTGTGTGTTCTGCGCGACTGGTCAGATGGGGTTTGCACGCCACCTCACGACCGCCGAGATTTTTGAGCAGGCGGTGCGTTTCGCCTGCGATTTGGAAGCTGAAGGTGAGCGCCTGAGCAACGTAGTGTTGATGGGCATGGGCGAGCCTTTCCACAACTACGAGGCTTCGGTGGCGGCGGTGCGTCGGCTGATGAACGACTTGGGCATCGGCGCGCGCCACATCACCATCAGCACGGTGGGGCTGGTCCCGCAGATCCGGCGGTTTGCTGATGAAGGCTTGCAGGTCAAACTGGCGATCAGTCTGCATGCCGCCACCGACGCTGAGCGCGAGGCGCTGCTGCCGGTCAACCGCCGCTGGCCGCTGCGCGAACTGCTGGCCGCCTGCGCCTACTACATTGAACGCACTGGCCGCCGCGTCAGCTTTGAATGGACGGCGATCCACGGCCAGAATGATACGCCAGAGCAGGCTCATGCCCTGGGCAAGCTGCTGCGCGGGATGCTGTGCCATGTCAACATCATCCCGCTCAATCCGACCGGCGGTTATCCCTACGGTCCGGCGGCGGCGGAGCGCATTCAGCAGTTCATAGCGATCTTGGCCGAATATGGCGTGAGCGCAACGGTGCGAGTGCGGCGGGGGATTGATATTGACGCGGGCTGTGGCCAGCTCAAGGCATCTGTGCTCAAGCGTGGACGGCAGCCGTCCAGCACCTGAGGAGTGAAAGTTATGCAGTACGTGCGGTTGGGGCAGCGGGGGATGAAAGTGTCGCGCCTGTGCCTGGGGATGATGAGCTACGGCTCATCCCAATGGCGCGATTGGGTTCTGGACGAAGATGCCAGTCGCCCATTTGTCCGGCGGGCGCTGGAGCTGGGCATCAACTTTTTTGACACCGCTGACATGTATTCGCTGGGCGTCAGCGAGGAAGTCACCGGTCGGGCGCTGCGCGACTTCGCCCGACGCGATGAAGTGGTGATCGCCACAAAAGTCTTCTACCCGATGGGCGACGGTCCGAACCAGGGAGGGCTGTCGCGCAAGCACATCATGGAGGCGATTGACGCTTCCCTGCGCCGGTTGGGGACGGACTATGTGGATCTGTATCAGATCCACCGTTGGGACCCGGAAACGCCGATTGAAGAGACGCTAGAGGCGCTGCATGATGTGGTGAAAGCGGGCAAAGCGCTGTATATCGGGGCGTCGAGCATGTACGCCTGGCAGTTCGCGCGCGCGCTGTACACGGCAGACCAGCACGGCTGGACGCGCTTCGCCACGATGCAGAACCATTACAACCTGGTCTACCGGGAGGAAGAGCGCGAGATGATCCCGCTGTGCATCGATCAAGGAATCGCGGTCATCCCCTGGAGTCCGCTGGCGCGCGGGTTCCTGGCCGGCAACCGCACCCGCGACCGGCAGGGCGAGACCACGCGCAGCCGCAGCGACAGTTTTGCCCATGCGCTGTACTATCAGGACAATGATTTCGAGACGGTGGAGCGGGTGAAAACGCTGGCCGGGCAGCGCGGCATCTCGCCGGCGCAAGTTGCCCTGGCCTGGATCCTGCATAAACCCGGCGTCACCAGCCCGATCATCGGCGCTACCCAGATGCGCCATTTAGAAGAGGCAGTCGCCGCTCTGGATATTCAGCTCACTGATGAAGAGCTGGCGTTTCTGGAAGAGCCGTACCAACCGCACCCCATCCTGGGACATTGAAGCGCCGCGCCGGCTGCGCAGCCTGCCGCCAATCGCTCGGTTCTTCGCCCGCCGGCGTGGGGTTGTGCCAGATCGCCCACCGCGCCGGCGATTGCGATTTGCAGCGCAACTCTGTAACATTTGCGCGGTTAGATTCTCAGACGAAAGTGTTGAGCGATTGTGACTCAGTCTATACGTATTGCGCCATCCATTCTTTCGGCGGATTTCACCCGTCTAGGTGAGCAGTTACGAGATGCTGAAGCTGCCGGCGCCGATCTCATTCACATTGATGTGATGGATGGTCGGTTCGTCCCCAACATCACGATGGGGGCGCTGGTGGTTGAGGCGGCGCGCCGGGTGACGACCGTGCCGCTGGATGTTCACCTGATGATCTTCGAGCCAGAGCGACACCTGGACGCCTTCGCGCGGGCGGGCGCTCATCGTATCAGTGTGCATTGGGAGGCGTGTCCTAATCTGCACCGCACGCTGCAAACGATCCAGGAGTTGGGATGCGGGCCGGGCGTAGCCATCAATCCTCATATCCCCGCCAGCTTCCTGAGCGAAGTGCTGCATCTGGTGGATGTGGTGCTGGTGATGACGGTCAATCCGGGGTTTGGCGGACAGGCTTTCCTACCCGAAACGCTGCCGAAGCTGCGGCAACTGCGGGCGATGATTGCGGCCAGCGGCCGTGATGTGGATTTAGAAGTGGATGGCGGGATTCATGTGGGCACAGCGGCGCAGGTGGCGGCAGCAGGGGCCAGCGTGCTGGTCGCCGGCAGCGCGATTTTCAACGCGCGGCACAGCGTGAAGCAGGGCATCGAGGCGCTGCGCCAGGCTGTCCACGAATCAAAGAGCCGGTGATGCCGGCTCAAGAAGGTGCAAACGCCCTGCGCTGGCTTAGGCCTTGGCGAGGGTTTTGATGCACTTAGTGCAGAGGGTTTTGCGAACGAACACGCCCTTCTCCAGAACCCGCACCCGTTGGAGATTCGGCTTGAACATGTGCCGCGTCGCGCGCATCGAATGGCTGCGGCGGTTGCCAAACATCGGGCCTTTGCCGCACATCTCACACTTCGCCATGAGTCGCCTCAGATCGTCCACATCGGTCACAACAGCGGCTGAGATGCTACCATAACCGGGGGCAGGATACAAGGGCGTTTGGGAATGGACGATAGGGCGGCCAGTTGAAATGGAGTTCGAGACGGTCATGACACCTCAGGCGAATGTGCTGGCGTGCGATGGACATCTGTTGAAGCGGTTAGTTGAGGCCGGGCTGGTGTGGCTGGAAGTCAATCAGGAACGGGTGAACCAATTGAATGTGTTCCCGGTCCCGGATGGCGATACCGGCACGAACATGTATCTCACCATGCGCAAGGCGTATGAAGCCGTCGCCGATCTGGACGACGCCCATGTGGGCCAGATGTGCGCAGCGCTGGCGCGCGGGGCGCTGGTCGGCGCGCGGGGTAATTCCGGCGTCATCCTGTCGCAGTGGTGGCGGGGTTTCGCTCAGGCTCTGGAGAATGAGCCGGTGCTGGATGCATCGCTGTTTGCCCGCGCCTGTCGCAGCGCTGTTGAGATGGCTTATCGCGCGGTCATCAGACCGGTTGAAGGGACGATCCTGACCGTCACCCGGCAGGCCATGGAGGCCGTCGCTGAGCTTGCCCCGCGCGAGCCAAACCTGCTGGCGCTTTTTGAAGCCAAAGTTGCCATGGGCTACGATGCGCTGCGCCGCACGCCCGACCTGCTGCCGGTGCTGAAGGAGGTCGGCGTCGTCGACTCCGGCGGCCAGGGGTGGATTTTCATCATCGAGGGTATGCTGCGGTTGATGCGCGGCGAAGACATCCACTTGCGGTCGGCGGCGGCGGTGGCGGTGCAGCGCCCTGGTTGGGAGATGGCGCTGCAGCCCGAAGATGAGCAGGGATACGGTTACGATGTGCAGTTCCTAATGCGCGGGCAGGGCTTTGACGTAGCGGCGGTGCAGGCTGCCATCTCTGAAATTGGCTGGTCGGTGCTGGTGGTGGGGGATGATAACCTCATCAAAGTGCACGTTCATGTGCATGATCCGGGCGCGCCGCTTAGTTATGCAATACGCCTAGGCGCTGTCCTGGACGATGTGGTGATCGAGAATATGCAGCTCCAGTATGAGCGGTATGTGCAGGAGCGCCATCGTCATGAGGCGCGGCCGGTAGACGGCGTGGCGGTGATCGCAGTGACTGCGGGCGAAGGTTTGCGCCGGCTGTTCCTGCAGGATCTAGGGGCGGCCTCAGTCGTCTCCGGCGGGCAGACCATGAATCCCAGCACGGAGGATTTTTTGGCGACGATTCAGTCGCTGCCGAATACGGAGATCATTCTGCTGCCCAACAATCCCAATATCACGATGGCGGCGGAACAGGCCGCTGCTTTGTGCGCCGACAAGCGCGTGCGCGTCGTCCCTACCCGCAGCATTCCTCAGGGAATCAGCGCGATGTTCGCGTATTTGAACGATCGCGACAGTCTGTCACAGCCGGAGCTGGTGGAAGCTATGGCGGCGGCGGCCAGGATGGTGCGCACGGCCGAGGTGACGACCGCCACCCGCGCCGCCCGGCTCAATGGTATGACCGTCGGCGCCGGCCAGATCATCGGACTTTTGGATGACAGGCTGGCGGCGGCCGGGAGCAGCGTAGAAGCCGTCGTGCGCGACCTGCTGCGCCAGATGGGTACGGACAAGTATGAGTTGGTTACGTTATACTATGGGATAGATGTGACGCAGGCTGAGGCGGAATCGCTGTCCCAGGCGCTGCAGGCAGAATTTGACGCGGTCGAGATTCATCTGGTCAGCGGGGGGCAGCCGCTGTATCCCTACATCATCGGCGTGGAGTAGATGCCCAATATCCAAATTGTGACCGATAGCTGCGCCAACCTGGCGCTGTTACAGCTTCTGCATCAACATCCCATCACGGTCGTGCCGAACAAAATCAGTTTTGGCGGCAAGACGTACCGCGAGGGCGTGGATCTCAGCCCTGAAGATGGGCTGCGGTTGATCGCCAACCAACCGTTTGCCCCTGTGGTGGCGCCTCCATCTGAAGCGGAGTACTACGACGTCTACCGGCGGCTGTCCCAGTCCTGTGATGCGATCGTGTCGATCCATGCTTCGCAGGCGATATTCACCAGTTGGGCGCAGGCGCAGGCGGCTGCCCGCCGGATGGTTGGGCAGTGTCCGGTCGCCGTGATTGACTCGCAGAACTTGTGCGCCGGCCAGGCGATGCTGGTCAAAGTTGCCGCTCAGGCCACCAGCGCGGGCGAGACGCTCGATGAAGTTGTGCGGCTGGTGCGCGGGGCAGTGGATCGCATCTATGCCCTGTATTATGTTGAAAGCGTCAGCTATCTGCAGCGGAAACGGCTGATGTCGGCGTCGCACACGCTCCTGGGCGTCATGCTGGGGATCAAGCCGTTCATTGCGCTGGAGCATGGTCGCCTGGTGCTGGTCGAGAAGGTGCGAACGCGCGCTCAGGCGGTGGACCAGTTGTTTGAATTCGCCGCTGAGTTTTCCGACCTAGAAGACGTGGTCATTTTGCAGCCCAAGTCGCAGCTCACCGAGCAAACTCGCATGCTCCAGGATCGGCTGGCGGCCGAGTTCCCTGAACGTTATTTCCCGTACTCGGTGTACAATCCATCGTTGGCGGCGCTGCTCGGCGCGGACGCTGTTGGGGTGGTCGTGCTCGAAGCCGAAATTGAAATGGATACCGATGAGTTTTAAGACGATCCGGTTGGTGACTGACAGCACCTGCGATATTCCGGCTGCGCTGACGGCGAAGTGGCGCATTGGGATTGTGCCGGCGTTCGTGAACTACGGCGGCGGCAGCTACGCCGATGACGGCGCAGCCCTTGACCGCCAGGCTTTTTATGAGCAGCTACCACACCTGCGCCCATACCCGACCACGGCGGCCCCGCCGCCGGCGCTGGCCGAGCCGGTGCTGCGCCAGGCGTTAGCCGAGGCGGATCATGTGGTGATCCTCACCGCGCCGGCCAAGCTCAGCGGCCTTCACAACGCCATTCGGCTGGCGTCTGCCGACTTTCCGGCTGATCGGGTGACGCTTCTCGACAGCGGCATGGTCAGCATGGGCCTGGGCTGGCAGGTGGTGGCGGCGGCTGAGGCGGCAGAGGCCACAGGCGATTTGGCCGAGGTGCTGGCGGCGATCAATCGGGTTCGGGCGCGGCAAAAAGTCTATGCCGCCCTGTTTTCGATTGAGTATCTGCGCCGCAGCGGGCGTGTAGGCTGGGCTGCGGCCAGCGTCGGCGATCTGCTGCAAATCAAACCCGTCGTCAGCGTCGCCGAGGGCGTAGTGTCACAGATCGCGCGGGTGCGCACCTTCAGCCGCGCCGTTGATAAACTGGTCGAACTCACCCAGGCGGAGGCGCCGCTGGTTCGGTTAGCAGTTCTGCATGCCAATAATCTGGATGGCGCTCAGGCGCTTCGGGAGCGACTGGGGGATCTCATGCCCTCAGATACCCTGACCGTCCTGGCGAATCCAGCTCTTGGAGCGCATATCGGCCCCGGTTCGCTGGGCGTCGCCGTCGTGCGCGAGTAGGGGAGGTCAGCATCAGTTATGCCGTCACCTTTAGAAACGCTGGTCAAAATCCTGAAACTGGAACGCGAACAGGGATGCAAGGATACGGCCGTCATCGGCGGACTATCAGCTTTCTGCGAGAAGTGGGCGCAGGAGGCGCATGCCCAGGCGCGCCGTCCTGAGCACCACTTGCTCATTGATGAGCTGGTTGATCTGATGCGCCGCTATCAGGCGGCGGAGAGCAAAACAGAACGCCATAAATCGGTCTCGTACATGCTTGACCGCATCACCGGCCGGGTGCCGCCCCCGGCTGACTATCAAGCGAAGCTGAGCGAATTGCAGACTGCCGCGCCGCCACAGCCTGCGCCGTCCGCGCCGCCGGTAGAAGCGCCAGCCGAACAACCGGCTGCGCCGCCGGCGGAAACGCGCGCGCAAGGGCAACCCGCGCGGCCATCTCGCAAGCAGCGGGAGAAGGGTAAACCGAGAGGGGGGCAGCCGCGCCAGTCCCCACCCCAGCGCGAGTCCGGGCCGCGCCAGGCTGACGAGGATGAAGACGACGGCGACCGCGGCGAAGTGCGCTATGAGATGGCCTATGACACCTATGAAGCGCCTCCGGCTTCTGGAGGGGCGTCAGGATCGCGGCCGCAGCTTGATCTGCCGCCGCCGCCGCGCCTGGCGCGTCCGCCGCGCCGCCCACGCCCGCCGCTGACGCCAGATGAGGCGCTCCGCAAGTGGCAGGCGCTGCGCATGAGCCTGCATGACCCCAAAAGTGAGGCCAAGCTCAAAGGCGTCGGGCCTAATGTGGCGGCGCTGCTGGAGCGGTTGGGGATCATCACGTTAAAAGACCTGCTGTGGTATCTGCCGCGGGACTATGATGACTACCGCGTCATGCGCACCATCAGCCGGCTGGAAGCGGACATCCAGGCGAAAGTTTCGGGCACGGTCATCTCGACTCAGGTGCGAGTGGGCAAGAACGGCCGCCGGGATTTCTTCATGATCGTGGATGATGGTTCGGCGCGCCTAGGTGTGACATTCTTTGGACAGCATTACCTCAGCCGGCAGATCAAGCCGGGGCAGCAGCTCGTGCTGCGCGGCACGACCTCGCGCTTTGGCGGCCAAATCCAGATGACGAACCCGGAATGGGACTTGCTGGACGCCGAAGATTTGATCACGCCCAGCATCGTCCCGGTATACGGCTTGACGGAAGGGTTGAGTGGCCGCACCCTGCGCAAACTGATGAAGCGCGCCGTCACCGAGTGGGCGACGCCGGAAAACCTGCCTGATTACATCCCAGAGGCCACGCTCGAACGCGCCGATCTGGCTGATCTGGACTGGGCGATCCAGAATCTGCACTTCCCAGAGAGCCAGGATCATCTACACCATGCCCGGACGCGCTTCATCTTCGACGAACTGCTGCTGCTGCAGCTCGCCGTTTTGCGCAACCGCCGCGAGTGGCAGGCCGTCGCTGGGCAGCCGCTGGCGGTCAGCGATGACTTCCTGAACGCTTTCATCCAGAGCGTGTTCCCTTATGAGCTGACCGGCGCGCAGCGCCGCGCTATCGAGGCGATACGGCAGGATGTGAGCCGGGATGTGCCGATGAACCGCCTGTTACAGGGCGACGTCGGATCGGGCAAGACGGCGGTGGCTACCGTGGCGTTGGGCATGGCGCTGGCCAACGGTAAGCAGGCTGCGTTGATGGCGCCCACCGGCATCCTGGCCGAACAGCACTACCGCGGCATCAGCGCGGCGCTGGAGCGCTACCCCGGCGAGCAAAAGCCGGTTGTCGCCCTGCTGACCAGCGCCTTGACGACAGGCGAGCGCGAATCGATCTATCGCGGCATCGCAGACGGCTCGATTGATGTGGTCATCGGCACTCACGCCGTGATCCAGGAAGGGGTGGTGTTCAAGGATCTGGCGGTGGCGATCATTGACGAACAGCACCGCTTCGGCGTCGAACAGCGCGGGGCGCTGCGCGGCAAGGGAGTCAACCCGCATCTGCTGGTGATGACAGCGACGCCGATCCCGCGCACGCTGGCGCTGACGCTGTATGCCGATCTCGACCTGAGCGTGTTGGACGAGATGCCGCCCGGCCGCATCCCGATCAAAACCCGGGTAGTGCAGCCAGTGCAGCGCGAGCGTGTGTACCAGTTCGTTGAGCAGGAGCTGGATAAAGGGCGACAAGCCTTCATCGTCCACCCTCTGGTTGAGGCTTCTGACAAGATCGAAGCGCCGGCAGCCGTCGAAGCCTATGAGCGCTTGAAGCAGGTTTTCTTCCGCTACAAAGTGGGGCTGCTGCACGGCCGTATGAAACCGGCGGAGAAAGATGAAGTCATGGCCGCCTTCGCCGCCGGCCAGTTCCAGGTGCTGGTGACGACCTCGGTGGCGGAAGTCGGCGTGAATGTGCCCAACGCCAGCGTGATAGTGATCGAAGGCGCAGACCGTTTCGGGCTGGCACAGCTTCATCAGTTCCGGGGGCGGGTAGGGCGTGGTGAGCATCCGTCCTACTGCCTGCTGCTGTCCGATTCGAGCGCCCCTGAAGCGCGCGAGCGCCTGCAGGTGATGGAACAGACTACCGACGGGTTCCAGTTGGCGGAGATGGATTGGCGGCTGCGGGGCGCTGGCGATCTGCTCGGCACGCGGCAGAGCGGCGGCAGCAAGCTGCAGTTGGCGCAGCAGATGACCCCTCAACTGGTAGAGCTGGCGCAGCGGGAGGCGCGAACAATCTACGAAGAAGACCCGGATTTGACTTTGCCCCAACACGCGCTGCTGGCGCAGGAAGTCAGTCTGCTCCATAATCAACGCAGCGAAATCAGTTGAGGAGAGTGTCTTATGCGCCGTGCCGTTTATCCCGCCTCGCTTGACCCGATCCATAATGGACACATTGACATCGCTCTGCGGGCGGCGCGCATCTTCGATGAGGTGATCGTGGCGGTCTACGATATGCCCAAGAAGAAACTGCTGTTCAGCACCGAAGAGCGTGTGGCGCTGGCTCAGCAGGCTTTTGCAGGGCATCCGAATATCCGAGTTGCGCCATATTCCGGGTTGACTGTAAACTATGCGCTAGAGGTGGGCGCTATGGCGCTCATTCGCGGGCTGCGGGTGTTTTCGGATTTTGAGTTCGAGTTTCGCATGGGGCTGGCCAACAAGAAGCTGGCGCCAGATATCGAGACGATCTCGATCATGACCGATGAGAAACACCTGCATATCAGTTCGAGCACGATTCGCGAGATCGCCGAACTGGGTGGAGACGTGTCGAGCATGGTTCCACCGTTCGTGAATGAGGCACTCAAACAGCGATTTGCGGAGCTGCACGCCAACCATACCAGCCCCGGCTACACGATAAGCATCCGGGACTGAGGCCAAACGGAGGGAGTGGGGATGGACATCCAGCATCTCGTAGACCGGCTTGAGGACTTGATTGACGAAGGGCGACACATGCCCTTCAGCAAGTTCACCATGATTGACGAGGAGCGCGCGCTGGAACTCATTGACCAGATGCGAATCTCCATTCCAGAGGAGATCGAGAAGGCCGCCAAGATCATCGCGCAGCGCGACCGGATTCTGGCGGCGGCCAATGAAGAAGCGGCACGCATCATCCAGCAGGCGCGCGAGCAGACTATCCAGATGATCGACCGCGAAGCGACAGTCCAGGCCGCTCAGAGCCGCGCCGCCAACATCATTGAGCAGGCCCGCCAGGAAGCCGAAGCCATCACAGCGGAAGCAGATACCTATGTGCTGGAGTCGCTGTCTAAACTGGAGCAGCAGCTCATCCGGCTGCTGAACCAGGTGCGCAACGGCATCGCCGAAGTGCAGACTTCGTCCCCGGCAGCGCCGCTGGCTCCAACTGCTTTTCCGGCTCCGGTGACGCGGCAGTCGGTAGAGATGCTCGTCAAACCGCCGGAGCGTCCAGAAAACAGTTAAGGCGACTACCGATTCGCTAAGGTCATACATCCCCTCTCGAAGGCCATCCCCAGACTGAGGTGGATAAGGCGCTGATCAGCCAGCGCCTTCGCTCAACATCCTCCAAAACGCCGTTCATCGGCTTACAAGTTGTGTCTGTGACCGACGCGTAGGAAGTTGGGATGAGGTTCGCCCGACGCTGTGACGTTCGTCATGCACAGGAGGGGAATAGGTTAGTTACAATCCCGTTTGGATCTGTTGTGCCTGTCTGCACGACGAGGTTGAACCCGACATGGCTGAGCCGCCTGCTCAGATTGACGCTCTGCTCCCAGTGGAAATTGCCCGCCGCGCCGAGGAGATCGGCATCAAAAAAGCCCATCTCGACTGGGCCAGCATGTTCACGCTGGCCGTGCTGGCGGGCGCATTCGTCGCCGTTGGGGCGATCTTCTCCACCATCGCCGCCACCGGGCTAGCGGATGGTTTGCCCTACGGTGTGACGCGCATCCTATCTGGGTTGGTGTTTTGCCTTGGCCTCATCTTGATCGTGTTGGCTGGGGCCGAGCTGTTCACCGGCAACACGCTGATCGTGATGGCGTGGGCCAGCCGCAAGGTGACGACGGCGGCGATGCTGCGCAACTGGCTTATCGTTTATGCGGGCAACCTGGTCGGCTCAGTGGCCACGGCAGCGTTGGTATTCTTGGCCGGCCAGCACACGTTTGGCGGCGGGTTGGTTGGGCACACGGCGCTGGCCATCGCCAACGCCAAAGTCAATCTAGACTTTGTGCAGGCGGTCGCCCTCGGCATTCTATGCAACGGGCTGGTTTGCCTGGCGGTGTGGCTGACCATCGGTGCGCGCACCACCACCGACAAAATCTTGGCGATTGTGTTTCCGATCACTGCCTTTTCGGCGTCCGGGTTCGAGCACTCGATCGCCAACATGTATTTCATCACTGCTGGGCTGCTCATCAAGCAGTTTGATCCGGACTTCGCCGCCCGTACGGCCAGCGCTGCCAATCTCGATTTGTCCAATCTCACGGTCGCTGGCTTCTGGAGCAACTTGATCCCGGTGACATTGGGCAATATCATCGGCGGTGTGGTGTTGGTGGCGGCGGTGTACTGGTTTGTGTATCTGCGCCCTGCCAATCGGTCTTGATAGGCTCAGATGAAGTGATAGGGGAAGCGTCATGGAGACGATGCTGCTGGTCGGCCTGGGTGGTTTCATCGGCGCGAATGTGCGCTACCTAGTTTCCACCTGGGCTGCTGAGCAGTTTGGCCGGCTTTTCCCTTGGGGGACGCTGATCATCAATGTTTCGGGCTCAATGCTGCTGGCAGCGTTTCTGGCCTGGGCGGCTAACCGCACAGCCCTCGATCCACGGGTGCGGTTGTTTTTGGCGGTCGGCTTCTTCGGCGCCTATACCACGTTTTCGACCTTTGCCAACGAAAGCATCGCGTTAGCGCAGGCCGGCGATTGGCTAGGCGCGGTGGTCAATGTGCTTGGGACCAATGCGGCCTGCTTGATGGGCGTGTTTGTAGGTCTGGCTGTCGGCGCGCGGTTGTGACGATAGGAGCGCACAAAAATGGCTGCGACAATACAGGCTCGACGGTTGATGATCTATCTGGGCGAGAGCGATTCGTGGCGTGGGCGCTCGCTGTATATGACCATCCTAGAGACGCTGCGCAAGAGCGACATCGCCGGAGCCACCGTCACCCGCGCCATCGCCGGCTACGGCGCTCACAGCCGCATCCGTTCCCAGATGATGGAAGTCCTCTCGACCGATCTGCCCATCGTGATCACGGTGGTAGACACCCCCGCCAACATTGATCGGGCGTTGTCGCTGGTCGGTCCGATGGTGCGAGAGGGATTGATCACGGTGGAGGATGTAGAGATCATCAAATACGCGCATCGTTTTCTCCAGCCGCTGCCAGCCGACCAGCCGGTATCACGCTTCATGACTCGCAGCGTGACCAGCGTCAAGCTGGACGCGTCCGCGCAGGAAGTGGTTAAGCTGCTGCTGAGCCAGTTGTTCCGGGCGCTGCCGGTGGTGGATGACGATAACCGGGTGGTGGGCATCATCACCGAAAGCGATCTGCTGCGCAATGCCGGTTTGCCGGTACATCTCTCGGTCGGGGCTCGCCTGGAAACCGATGATCTGCGAGAAGTGCTGGCACAGGTGAGCCAGGAGAAGACGGCCGGCCAGATCATGACCAGCCCGGTCAAAACGGCCCGCGCTGATGAAGCGCTGGGGTATGTGGTGCAGCGCATGCTGGATCAGCAGCTCAAACGTCTGCCGGTGGTGGACGAGACCGGTCATCTCATCGGCATGATCAGCCGGCTGGATGTGCTGCGGGCGGCGGCGGGAGACGGCGGTGGCCAGCCTGAACAGGCGCCCCCGCCGGCCACCGGGCGCACCTTAGGCGAGATCATGTCTACCCGACTGCCGGTAGTCCATATCTACGATGACCTGGCTGACGTGCTCCAGCAGGTGCTGCAAACTGACCTGCGGCGGGTGATCGTACTGGATGAACAGGGCAAACCAGCGGGCGTGATCACCGACAGCGATCTGGCGGCGCGAGTGGGCGCGCCGCTGCGCCGCAGCGTGCTGCAAGCGCTGGCGGCGCGGGTATTGGGCGAAGTCGGTCGGGGACACGCTGTGGCGCGCGATCTGATGTCGGAACACGTGCTGTCCGCCCCCGCCGACCTGACCGTAGTCGAAGCGATCAACCGGATGTTGAGCGCCGAGCGTAAGACCCTGGTCGTCGTTGATGAAGCTGGCTTTGCGATCGGCCTAGTTGACCGGCAGACACTGCTGGCAGCGACGCTGAACGCCCCGCCGACATCCAAACCGTAGCAGCGGGATGAGCAGAGGTATGCTCAGGCCAGCGCTTCTTCGATCAGATCGCGGATGGCGCGGGCGTTGGCCCCCACCTGTCGCCGCAGGGGGCGGCCGTCTTTGAACGCGATCAAGGTGGGGATGGACTGCACCTGGAACTGCTGGGCCGTTCGCGGGTTGTCATCCACATTCAGCTTGACCACGCGCACACGGCCGGCATAGTCCTTAGCAGCCTGGTCGAGCACGGGAGCGATCATGCGGCACGGCCCGCACCAGGGCGCCCAGAAATCCACGATCACCGGCAGCTTGCTGTTCAACACGACCTGTTTGAAATTGGCATCGGTGACGTGCTGGACGCCAGCCGCCGGCTGCGGCTGCTCCGGTTTGGCTGCTGGCTCAGCGGCGGGCTGCGGCCCACGATCGAGCAGGTAGTCAATGTGCGCGCGCACATCGGCTGGACGCACGTTCGCCGCCTGCGACTTGACCTTGCGCCCCATCAGCCCCTTGACCAGCGTCACCAGCGCCGGCGTCGCCGGGCTGCCATAGTCGCGGTATGCGCGCGGGCTGGCGGCCACATCCAGCCGAGCGATCAGCAGTTCGCCGGCGTGTTTTTTGGCTAATTTGGCGATGGCATCGTCTACCGGGCCATTGCCCGGCTGCCGGCTGTCATACAGGTACAGTGCCACCGGCAGGTTCTGCGCCAGGATTTTATGCAGACCGTTGTCATCCGTAGTGATAGGAGTATCAAGTATAGGCATCGACTCACGCTCCAATTCGTGCAGGCATTCTATGCACTTAGACGCCGATGGAGCGCTTGATTTGACCTGCGCTGATGAATTTCTGATACAGCCTACAGCGTGAAATTGCGGGGCAGGATCAGGTCGTGGGCGTCGTAGAAGCCTTCGTTATCTGCCTGGAGCAGCCCATCGTAGTGGGCGAACAACCAATCCCAGAGGCGGTCAACTTTCTCTAATACGGGTTCAGCTTCCGTCCCTGACCAAAAGATTTCGGCGGCGACCAGCGCACGCGCCGCCCGCAGCGCCGCGCGCACGCGCGTTTCCGCCGGAGCTTCAGCATCTCCGACGAGGTCGAGAAATTCGGCTAGATCATCCTCAAAGATATCGTCGCCAGGACGGTTGATCTCCAGCAGCGCCAGCCGTTGGTCGCCGTACATCAAGTCGCCCAGATCGTCGAACTGGATGTTGGCGATGGTGTAGGCCGGGTCCAGCGCCTGCAGCCCGGCCTCGATCTGCGCCAGCGTGATCGGCTGGTCGCTGGTGATGATGTAGCGCATGAAGTAGCCCATCGGCTTATGGGTTCAGATACTTCTGGAAGAAATCGGTGATCGCATTACAGCAGGTCACACGGTTTTGATATTTGAGCACGACCTCGCAGGTTCAATTGTAGGGTGTGGGGTGCGGCTTCGGCGCGTCACCCGCGTTGGGAAATCACCCAGAATATGAAGAAGTAAACCCCACCCAGCACACCAGCAATGATGGCCAGCGGCTGTGACTTCTTGGCTTTGGTGATACCAGCCGTGATGAGCGGGAAGACGAAAATGCCCGCGTTGACGACCAGCGAGCCGAACTCCTTCGGCAGAAATACGTTGAGCTTGGCGATCACGGCCAGCGCGCCGACTAGGCCAGCTAGAATCGTGGGGACAAGCTGTTTATCAGACTGCATGAACATCACGATCAATGCTAAGAAGAAGATGATGTATAGGAAGATATCATACACCAGTTCGATACCAGTGCGCGGCCCCAGCCGCGAGATGAGCTGCTGCGGGTTGAGGGTGATGCTCTGCGCCAGATAGTGTAGGAGCATGGCTATGCCTCCCAGTTACATATGCCAGAGTGCATATTTTGCTTTAGATATTAGCACATTCTCCAGTTGGCGCCGCTAGCGCAAAGCGTGAGAGCTTAGTCAGCCCTGTTCTACCCACAGATCGCGGCCGTCCGTCCACAAGTGGATCGTCCCGCCCTGATCGGTGCGGGAAATGAGTTTGTCGGCGACCAGCGCCAGCGTATCCGGGTCAGGGTCGCCCAGGCGGTTGGCGCGGTCGCTGTGCACGATGACCACCTGCGGTTCAACCGCCGCCAGAAAATCAGGATCGAGCGACCGCGCCCCGCCGTGACGGGGGAGCTGCAGCACGCTGGCCGCCGGCCAACCGCCGCCCGCTAGCAGCGCCCGCTGGCCGCTGATGCTCAGGTCGCCGGTCAGCAGGAAGGCGACGTCGCCATAGCGCAGGCGCAGCGTCAGCGCCTGGTCGTCCAGGCGGTCGCTGAGGGCTGGGGTTGCCGGCGGATGCAGTACTTCCAGCCGCACACCATCGTCAACTTCCAGCCGATGTCCGGCGCGGACGACAAGCTGATCGAATGCCGCTAACCGCTCCTGCAGCGCAGCGTAGGCTTCGCCCTGGTTGGGCTGGCCGTTGGTCAGCACCAGGCCGATGTCGTAGCGCGCCGCCACCGCCAGCAGGGCGGTGAACTCGGCTTCGTCGGGTTGAGTGAGCGCCAGGATGTCGATGTGCTGCTTGTTGAACGGCATCCGGTCGCCTAGAGCTGTGAGAAGGCGCGAGGGGAAGCGGCCGCCGTCAATCAACATGTGTGCGCCGCTGGGAGTCTGGATTAAAACTGCGTTGCTGTGCCCTACATCCAGCAGCCACACGTGCAGCCGACCGTCGGGGCGGCTGATGACGATGATGCCCATCAGGAGCGTCAGCCCCAGTCCGGCTAGGGCGGCGGTGCTGGTGACGGCGCGCCCGCTAACCCACCGTGCTAGGCGCAGCGCCCAGCGTGGGCGTGTTGCTTGCATTAGCGCTCCTCCTATCAGCGCCGTGAAAAACAGCGCCACCCAGCGCGGGTCTATCTGAAACTCGATGTCGGCAAACGGCAGCCGAGCGAACAGGCGCACCACGCTCACCGTCCAGCCCAGCAGCAGTAGATCGAGCCAGAACAGGATTTGCGCGGCCGCCGGCACAACCAGCGCTACGAAAGCGGCGGCCAGGCCGATGATGAGCAGATGCGCTTGAACCGGTATGACTAGCAGGTTCACGCCCAATGACACAGGCGACAGACGACCAAAATACAGCGCGATCAGCGGCAGCGTGGTCACTTGGGCCGCCAACGAGACGGTGACCGGCTCGGCCAGAAAACCGCCCACGGCGGCGGCCAAGCGAGCTGGGAACGCCCGCGCCAGCCAGTCGTTGAGCGCCTGCGTGAACGGCCTGGCGAACAACGCCAGCCCCAGTGTGGCGAACAGGCTCAATTGGAAGCCGACATCCCACACGACAGTAGGGTTTTCCAGCGTCAGCAGCAGCGTCACAAAGGCCAGCGACGCCGGCACGTAAGTTCGTCGGCGCAGGGCGGAGCCAATGATGAGCATGCTGCTCATCAGCGCGGCGCGCATCACCGGCGGGCTAGCGCCGGTCAGCGCCGCGTATCCGGCTAGCGCAGCGATCCCGATGATGAGCGCCAGCCAGCGGGAGACGCGCAGGCGTTCCAGAATGCCCATGACCACCCCGCTCAGGATCGCCATGTTGAAGCCGCTGATGGCGATGATATGGGCGCTGCCGGTGGCGTTGAATGCTTGACGCACTTCCGGCGCTAGGCCGCTGTCGTCGCCTAGCAAGATGCCCGTCAGCAGGCTGGCATGCGGTTCGGGTAGGGCGCGGGCGATGACCATTCGCAAGCGGTCTTTGAGATCGAGCAGGCCGACGAGCAGCGGCAGGCCGTGGCCTGACGACTGCACTTCGACGGCCGCATTGGGCATCAAGCTGAAAATGCCCGAACGCGCCAGGTAATCGGCATAGGAGAAGGTATCCGATGCGCCTGGCATGTTGAGCAGCCCGGTGGCGCGTATCCGGTCGCCGTAGCGGACGGTGGCCTCTAAACCGGTCTCGACGAGCGCCAGGCCGCTGGTCGGCGTCGTCTGGCCGGCGCGGGTCACTGTTTCGGCTGCCACCCGCAGGCGTAGACGATCCCCCTGAAGCTGGGGTTCGCTGGCGACGATGCCCTCAATCGTCAAACCGCCCAGATCGTGGTACCGGGCGAGATCGCTGGTCAACGGCGTGAGCATCAGGCGCAGCCCGCCCAGGGTGAACGCCAGCAGCGCGATCATCAGCCAGCGCCGCCCTCGATCCGGCCAGACCAGCCAGCAGGCGAGCGCCGCCAGAGCGCTCAAGGCGGCCCAGATTACGGGCAAATGTGGCAGGTCGCTGCGGTCGTTGGCCGCCAGCAAAATGCCCGCCGTCCATCCCAGCGCCACGATGACCAACCGCACGGGTCACCTCGCCGGTTCTAGCAGATTTTCCCGTATGCGGTTCAGCACAGTTTCAGACAGCCCGACATGCTGGCGCAAATAGGCTTCGATTGAGCCGTAGCGCGTCCGTAAGTGGGCCAGCGCCGCACTCAGGATGGCTGGGTCGGCGACCAGCAGCGGCTGCATATCATCCACGGTGACGCCCAACGGCCTCAGCTGCTCGATGCTAGCAGCAGAAAACTGGCGAAAGATGCCGTAGTAGGAATTGCTTTGCGAGTAGTCGGCCAGCACCGTCGCTTCGGGCACGCCCAGCGCCTGCAGCAGCAGCGCGGCTGTCAGCCCGGCGCGATCTTTGCCCGCCGTACAATGGATCAGCGCCGGCAGGTTATCGGCAGTTGCCAGGCGCTCAAATACCGCACGAAAAACGGGCGCGTGTTCATCGAGAATCTGCCGGTAAATGCCCAGCAGCAGGCGGCCGAGACCGCGATGGTTGAACAGCAGCGTCCACAAGCGATAGGTTTGATGCCGGTCGGCGTCTACCGGCAGACGCTGGTAGTGAGCTTCTAGCGTCGGCGGGAGGCGGTCGGGCGCTGCGCTTACTTCCTGGTCGCTGCGTAGATCGCATATCCATTTCAAACCAAGCTGGCTCAAACGCGCTTGGTCATCATCGCTCAGATAAGCCAGCATGGCCGATCGGTAGACCAACCCCCAGCGCACTGCCCGCCCGTCTGTCGTTCGGTAGCCGCCGAGATCGCGCAGATTGGGCGCGCTGGTCAGTGGGATGACTCGTTCAGCCGCCTTGAATCGACGCTCTTGAGGCGTATTCGGTTCTAGAACGATTTCAAACACCAACCGCTTGTCTGGCGGCAAACCAGAAATCCGCACCTCGGTGGCGTCGGACACGACCGCTGCAGGGTCGCGCTGCATCGTCCCATCGGGCAGCGAGCCGACGAAAATATGTGCGGCGGCGGGCATGCGCCAGCAGATCAGCACAGTGTCGTCGGCGACGCGCTGGACAACAGCGTCTTGTGGAAGTTCTAAAATCAGCGATTCAGGGGGCGGAAATGCGGCTTGCCGCGTTTGGGCGCTGCGCCGGCGCAAGCCAGCCGTCAAACTTCCCAGAGCGACTAGGACGATCAAGGCAGGATATTTCAATGGAACTCCTTCGGCGCGGTGTTGAACGATGACCAGGATTGGATTGGCTCGGCCCTGACGCCGTTTATGATACCCCGCCCCTATCCTGCGGGTCAAAACAAGCTTCGTCAGGTGGAGCGTTCCTCTAGCAGATTACACGCTTTCCAGGCGACCCCGCCTGCGCGTCGGGTGACCATGAATGTTTTGATCTCGTGAGGGCGAAAATTGATGACTTGCGGCGCGTCGTTCTCTAAAGTGACTCTGGCCGTAGTGTTCTGGCCGATTGTCTCGACCAGCCGCACAATCAGAGCATCGCGCGTTTCAGCCTTCTTGAGCGCACCGACGATCACGGTGGCTGGCTCGACCCGCAAGAATGGGGCGGGGGAAGCTGGGGCCAGCTCCGGCGGCGTCGGCGGGTAGTAGGCGAAGAAGCGTTCTAGCGGTTGATTCAGCTCCAGCGCGGCCGGGATGAGCTGGGCAGCGGTTAGATGAGGGCTGGTGGCCGCCAGCAGCCGGAAGCGGGTGTCGATCTGAGTTTGATCCATGTAAGTATACGACTGGGTCAGGTCCGGCGGCAGTGAGCCGGGGTCGCCCTCCCAACTGGAATGCACTGCGCCCCGCGCCAAGCTGAGACGCAGCGTCCCGTCCGGGCTGGCGTCAAAACCCGCCTGGCCGTTGTTCGCCATGCCGACGGCCAGAGTCTCCGTCTCCAACCGCAGCCAGCGCACATACGGGTACTCGGTGCTGTCCGCCGGGTACTCCGTTGTGCCATATGGGATTTCACAGATGATGCGGGGGTCAGGCAGCGCAAATGGCCAGACGAATTTGATCATCTTGCGGCGCGCCTGCATATACAAACGGGTATGCACATCAATCCATGGCAAATCTGCATACAGAGTGAACTGAAGCGCGGCGCGGGTATGCTGCCAGCCGACCAGACATTCAACCGTGACAAAAACCGGCCCGTGAGCAATGATGCGCACCGCCGGTCCACGCTGGCCTTCAAGGCCAGTAAAAGCGCCCACTTCAGCGGGCGTGAGCGCGCTGAAGACGCCGAAAGGTTCGTTATACACCGTTCGATTTTCGCCGCCCCAACCGTGTCCGACGTCGTACATCGCGAGCAGCCGCGCTGGGCCGCTGAGCAGGTTGCGGCCAGCGTCCTTGAGCGTCAGCGCCGCCAGCGAAGCCAGCGCCCGGTCAAAATGCGCGCGCCACCAGGCATTCTCGACGGTGATGCCGGCGTTGTGTTCGTGGGCGACGAGCATGCAGCCGCCGGTCATCTCAACTTGTTCGAATCGAATTTCGTAGCGCCGCACTGCCAGCGGCGGCATGTCGGCGATGAACCCAACATACGGCTGCCAGGTTCCGCCGGCCAGCACGGCGTTTCCCCCGCTGGTCTGGGCGCGGACGGGTTGGCCGGTGTCGTCAAACAGTGTGAATGGCCGGCGTTCAAGCGGGGGCGCATAGGCGCTGAGAAAGTGCAGCCCAACCGGCGCGCGGAGTGGGGCGCTGTGGGGATTGAACACATACAATGGGATCGTATCAGGGCGGGGCTGGACATCGGGTAGCAGGGCGTGTTGAGAGCGTATGATGATCTGCCGGGCCAGATCGTGCGCGTGGCCGAAGATATCGTCCACGCCGGGAATCGCGTCCTCGATGAGCGATCCGGCCAGGACATCGTGAAAAGTGTTGAACAGCAGCCGCTTCCAGGCTGTGCGCAGTTCATCCGCCGGGTAAGCCCGGCCGAAGCGCCACCAGGCGATGCTGGCCCAGCGTTCGGCCGAGCTAAGCAGGGCTTCGCCCTCGCGCATCTGGCGCTTGATGGTCGCCATCGAGGTATAAGTTCCCGCCAGCGTGCGCTGAAGATCGCCGGTCATCTCCGGCAGGTTGGCCGCGATCGGCCCACGAATACGGGCCAGGTACGCTTCGGGCGTGCTGTGGCGCACTTCTACATCGCTCTCGGCCATTTCATGGATGAGTTCCCGGAACCTCTGCAGATCATGCCGGGTCGCCCCGCCGCCGTGATCGCCCAGTCCCCAGGGAACCAACACATCCTGGCCAGTAGCGCGGGCGATGGCGATGCCGCGGTGGGCTTGTTCCAGCGCCTGGCCAGGCCGGGGCGTGCCATACCAACCGGCACCCGGGCGCAGCGCGATGACGTCGCTGCCGTCAGCGCTGCGCCAGCGGTAGAGCGGCGCCGGTAGGTCAAGCTGGTGAGCCGTTGGGCGACAGTGGATATACAGCTCGAAACCGCTCTGGCGCAGCAGTTGCGGTAGACTGCCAGGATGGCCGAAGCTGTCGAAATTGTACGCGACTGGGGGACGCACGCCAAATTTTTCGTGAAAGTAGCGCCGCCCTTCTAGGATCACCCGCACTAATGTCTCGCCGCCTGGCAGGTTCAAGTCAGGCAGGAGATACCAGCCGCCGGTGACATTCCAGCGTCCCTGGCGCACCAGATCGCGGATGCGGCCGAACAAGGGCGGATCATAGATCTCGATCCATTCGTACAGCAGGCTTTCGTTATGGTTGAAGATGAATTCAGGGAATTCATCTAATAAGTCGGCTGCCGTGCGAAAGGTGGAGATGGCTTCACGCGCACCTTCTTCCCATGTCCACATCCAGACGGGATCAAGATGCGCGTTGCAGAAGAGATGGACGATCGGGCGATCAGACATGGCAGCTCTCTTGAGTCGCTTTCACGGAATACAGGTTGAGTCCCTGGTTTGGGGTGGATAGACGCAGCAGCCTGTTTCTTAGTCTATCCTGAAAACGGAGGCCGTGTTGCTAAAACTTTGCGCCGGCCTGATTCGCCGGGCTGCACGAATCAAAAGGGGGCATGGCCGCCGCCCCCGCGATGAATTCAGACTGCCGCTAACTGGTTTACAGCGCGCCGACGATGTTGGAGAAGATGTTGCCGATAGCCGGGCCAAGCAGAGCCAGGATGACGATCACGACGACCGCGACCAGCACTACGTTCCGCCTCAGACGGCAAGTCCCAGCAGCTGCTTGGCCAGGCGCGTGGCGCTGCTGGCGTCTGGGCTGTAGCCGTCTGCCCCGATTTCGTCGGCGTAAGCCTGGGTCACTGGTGCGCCGCCGATCATGATCTTGACGCGGTCGCGCAGGCCAGCTTCCTTGAAGGCGTCTATCGTGGTTTTCATGGCGGGCATGGTGGTGGTCAGCAGCGCCGACAAAGCGACGATCTGAGCGCCATTCCGCGCCGCTTCGATGAACTTTTCCGCCGGGACATTCGCGCCCAAGTCCTGAATGGCGAAACCGGCCCCTTCCAGCATGATGGCCACCAGGTTCTTGCCGATGTCGTGCAGGTCGCCCTTGACCGTGCCGATGGCCACCGTCGCCAGAGGTTTGACGCCTGCCTGGACGAGCACGGGCTTCAAAATGTCAACGCAGGCCTGCATCGCGCGGGCAGAAACCAGCATTTCTGGCACGAAGTATTCGCCGTTCTCAAAGCGCTGGCCGACTTCGGTCATCGCCGGGATCAGCGCTTGATTGAGAATATCTTCCGCTGCGACGCCTTCCGCCATCGCCTGCTGAACGCTAGCGACTGCGGCGGTTTTGTTGCCGTTCAATACAGCGTTGTGAATGTCTTCTAGGACTGCCATGAGCAGCTTTTCTCCCCTGAGTAGCGCAAGTCATACTTCACTTAACTTAACTATAGACTAATTTGCCTGCCAGTTCAAATTGATCTTGGCGCGCTTAGACTGGATGTGCCAAGATTGATGACGCATCTCTAGAGCTGCGTGGACTCAGACCTTCATGACTGATCAAACTATCCATCATCGCTTAATTCTGATGCCCTCAGGTCGCCAAGGCGAAGCGCCTCATGGTGCAACCGTGCTAGAAGCGGCGCGCTTGCTGGGCGTGGAAATCGAATCGATCTGCGGCGGCCGGCTGACCTGTGGCAAATGCCAGGTCGTGTTGGAAACTGGGACCTTCGCCCGGCATGGCATCACTTCGTCGTCGGAACATTTGACGCCCCCGAGTGAAGATGAGCGCGCCTGCGCCGCTGCTTTCGGTGTGGACTTGACCGCCCGGCGGTTGGCCTGCGCCGCCCGAATCGTGGGCGATGTATTGATCACTGTGCCGGAAGAGAGCCAGGCGCGTAAACAGATCATTCGCAAAGAGGCGGGCAACTTGGTTGTTGATGTGATGCCGGCGGTGCGTCTGCTGTATGTGGAAGTGCCTCCGGCCGCGCTCGGCAGCGCAGGCGACTGGGCGCGGCTGCGAGCGGCGCTGGCCGAGCAGTGGGGGCTGCCAACTGTAACGATTGATCCGGCGCTGCTCAAGACGCTGCAGTCCACTTTGCGCCAGGGAAATTGGGCGGTGACGGTGACGCTGTGGCAGGAGCGCGAAATCATCCGCGTCGAGCCAGGCTACAAAGAAAGCCTATACGGCTTGGCTGTGGACGTCGGTTCCACGACCATCGCTGCTCACTTGTGCGATCTGCGCACCGGTCAGGTGCTGGCGACCGAGGCGATGATGAATCCTCAGGTGCGCTACGGCGAAGACCTCATCAGCCGGGTGTCGTATGCCATGAGCGCCCCCCAGGGGGTGAACCGGCTGAACCGCGCCGTTCTGCGCGCGCTGAACGATCTGGCGAGCCGAGCCGCCGAAGCGGCCGGCGTCTCGCCGCAAGAGATCGTGGATGTGGTGCTAGTCGGCAATTCTGTCATGCATCACCTCATGCTGGGCATCAGCCCGGAAGAGATCGGCCAGGCGCCGTTTACGCTGGCGATTGACGATCCATTGGATTTAAAGGCGCGGGATTTTGGACTACGCGTCGTTCATCCGGGCGCAATGGTGCACCTGCTGCCGTGCATCGCAGGCTACGTTGGCGCTGACAATGTGGGGGTGCTGCTGGCAGAGCTGCCCCGGCTGGATGAGCGGGTGACGCTGATCGTCGACATCGGCACTAATGCCGAAATCTTGCTGGGCAACCGCCAGTGGATGCTGTCGGCTTCCAGCCCCACCGGGCCGGCCTTCGAGGGCGCGCATATCACCCATGGTCAGCGGGCGGCGGCGGGAGCGATTGAGCGCGTGCGGATTGACCGGCAAACCGGCGAAGCGCGCTATAAAGTCATTGGCGACCCGCGCTGGAGCGATGAGCTGCCGGCAGGTGAGGCGCTGCGCCCGACCGGCATCTGCGGCTCGGGGAGCATCGAGGCGGTAGCTGAGCTGCTGATGGCCGGGCTGGTGAACCGGCGCGGCCGGTTTGTGGCGGACGGCGAGCGCGGCGCCGGGCGCTTGCGCCGTGAGGGGCGTCACATCGAGTATGTGTTGGCTTGGGAGCACGAGACCGCGTCCGGCCAGGCCATCTGTGTGACCCAAAGTGATGTGCGCGCCATCCAGTTGGCCAAAGCGGCACTGTATTCGGGCGTCAAACTGTTGATGGAGCGTGGTCATGTCCAGCAGATTGAACGCATCAAATTGGCTGGCGCGTTCGGCAGTTACATTGATCCCCTGCATGCGATGGTCATCGGCCTGATTCCAGATTGTGACTTGTCCCAGGTCGAAGCGATCGGCAATGCCGCCGGCGATGGCGCGCGCCTGGCCCTGCTGAACGTCGAACAGCGGCGGGCGGCCGTGCAGGCCGCCCGCTGGGTGCAGTACGTTGAAACCGCGGCGCAGTTGATGTTTCAGGATGCCTTCATCGATGCGATTGACCTGCCGCATGCGCATGATGCTTTCCCGGCTCTGGAGGCCTATCTAAACCGTATGATGGACTCCGGGCATGGGATATCTATCGGCTAGGGTGCATAGTCAAAGCTCTGAAAGTGATGTAAACTTTTGGCATTCGTGTGGAGTCGGAGTAAATGACGTGTCCGATCTGCCGGATTTCAATGCGGAAGAAGTCGAGATGACTGAGGTTATCGAGCATACCGAGCCGACCACGGAGCGCGGTGCCGCCCGGCGCGTGGCGCTGCAGGTGCTGTACGAAGTGGACTGCGCCCACCACCTGCCTGGCGAAGTGCTGACGGCCAGACTGGCCGAGAGCGAAACCGATCTCAGCCGTAAGACTGTACGCTATCTGACCCAGCTCGTACAGGGCGTCGTGGAAACCCGGTCAGCGTTAGATGCAGTCATTCAGCCCTATGCGCCCGAATGGCCGCTGGAGCAGGTGGCGATCATTGATCGCAATATCCTACGGCTGGCGCTGTATGAACTGATCCATCAGGAGCGCATCCCCGTCGCCGTCGTGATTTCTGAGGCGGTTGAGCTGGCGGCGTTGTTCGGCGCGGAAGGCGCGCCCCGCTTCGTCAACGGCGTCTTGGCGGCCATGGCTAACGATGTGGCCTCTCTGCGTGAACGCTTGAAGCCGCCCCAGGAGGTGTGACCGATGGCGCTGCGACTGCGACTGCGCCGGCAGCGGCAGAGCGCCCCGCCGCCTGCTGAGCCAGAAGCCATCGAAGAAGAGGAAGTCGGCGGCCCACAAATGAGCTTCTTCGACCACCTTGAGGAGCTGCGACAGCGGTTGTTCAAGGCGGCGATTGCGCTGGTCATCGGGGTGGTGTTCGGGTTCTTTGCGGCGGGGCCGGTGCTGGAATACCTGGTTGCGCCCTACGGCGAGCGGCTTCAAGTGCTGGGGCCGACCGAATCGGTCGTCTCCTATTTCCGCGTTTCGTTGATGGTCGGCGGCATCCTCGCCATCCCGGTCATCACTTATCAGCTCCTGATGTTCATTCTGCCCGGCCTGACGCGCAAAGAGAGCCGGGCGCTGCTCATGGCACTGCCGGCGATCACCGGGCTGTTCCTGGTGGGCGTAGCCTTCGCTTGGTTCCTGCTGGTTCCGCCCGCGCTGGGGTTCTTGTCTAACTTCCAGCCGAACCTTTTCAAACCGGAGTGGACCGCTGATCTCTACCTGGGGTTTGTGACGGCGCTGCTGTTCTGGATGGGCGTCGCCTTCCAGACGCCGCTCATCTTTTTCGTGCTGGCGCTGTTGGGGATAGCGAACGCGCGCGCGCTGTTGAACAACTGGCGCGTGGCGGTGGTGGGGTCGGCCGTGGCGGCAGCTTTGATCACGCCGACCATTGACCCGGTCAACATGTTCCTGGTGATGGCGCCCCTGCTGGCGCTGTACACGCTCAGCATTCTGTTGGTCGTCATCGGGCGGCGCATCGCCGGTGTGGATTAGCCGAGCGCGTTCCTGACGGATGTCCCGGCGAACGGCAAACCGTCCTCATGGATACTGGCGGCGGCTGATCCGCGCCTTTGTGTTGGCGCTGGCGGCGGCTTTGGTTGGTCTACCGTTCGGCAGTGGCCTGCTGAGCGCGTGGGGGCTTACCCGAACGCCGTGTTTTCCAGGCGGCAGCCCGGATGCTTGGGGGATGCCCTACGAAGATGTCAGTTTCCCTTCAACCCGCGGCATCATCCAGCAAGGCTATTTCATAC
>CALAJK010000020.1 GCA_937922795.1 uncultured Anaerolineae bacterium | reverse complement strand
CGAAGTCCATATCAACACCCTTGAAGGGTTGTGGACGGGTCTGCGCAATTTTCTGCGCCCGTTTCGTGGCGTCAGTGAACATTTCTTGAGCGGCCATGTTGCTATTCATGAATTTGCTGTCAATCTCAAGCGCGTGACGGTAGCTTGCATCTCGTCTTTAGTCCGAACGCACTTGTTCTACCCATGAGCCTTGGCTATGAACAAATCACTCTTCGTTGTTTTGATTACCCTCTTGATTGCCGCTTGCGCAACCACAACCATGCCTGCCCTAAATCGTTCCCTTAGCAGCACAGGCGGAAGTTGGCACGCATCCAGCCACATCTCACTCGAAGGCGCTGGAGCAGCCCCCACGCTTGTGCCGCGCGCTTGGGTGACGATGGTCGGCGTAACCATGAGTGACACGCGCCCCCTGCTAGATAAATGGCGGCTATGGACGCACGGTGTGCAATTGCGCGGCGCCGGCATCTGGCAGCGCATCCGCGTGCCCAGCCTCGACCAGAACTATCTGGGCAACGACTATATCGGCCCGCCCTACTCGCAGCAGGACTTCAATCAGCTAGCCCGGCGCGGTGCAAATTATGTGGTGTTGTCTATCCCCGGTCTGTTCACTGAGCGCCCACCCTATCAGCTCGACACGCAAGCCCAAGCGCAACTCGATACACTGCTAGAGCGAGCGCTCCAAGCCGACCTTTTTGCTGTGATCGCCTTCCGCACCGGGCCTGGACGCAGCGACTTCACCTTTTACCGCGACGGCGCCGGCACGTGGTATCCGCCAGAACTGCTGATCGAGGACGTGTGGACTGATCAGGATGCACAAGACGCTTGGGTGGACATGTGGCGGCACACCGCCCAGCGCTATCGCAATCATCCAGTGGTGGTCGGCTACGAGATCATGGTCGAGCCCAATGCTGACGAGGTGGCGCTTAACATCTACGATCCCAGCCAGTTTTACCCACAGTACGCAGGGACTACCTATGACTGGAATCGTATGCACCGTCCTATTGTGCAGGCCATTCGAGAGGTCGATCCCGACACGCCGATCCTGTTGAGTGGGATGGGCTGGGGATCTGTGCTCTGGCTGCCGTATCTGCAGCCGGCGGCTTACCCCAAAATCGTTTACGTCGTGCATCAATACATGCCATTTCTATACACCCATCAGCCAGTGGGTGTCGGCCGACCCTACCCCGGCCTATTCGATGTGGACTGGGACAACCAACCAGACAACTTCAACTGGTCATGGATGGCGAGCTACTTTAGCCGGCTGGACTTATTCGCCGCTCAATACGCCGGCCCTCAGACAGTCGGTGAGTTTGGTGTCGTGCGCTGGGCGCCGGGCGCAGCCGAGTTCATGCGTGACCAGATGAATGACTTCGAGCAGCGCGGCATGAACTACGCCATCTGGGTCTGGGATTCAACTTGGGAGCCATGGCGCACTTGGGGCAGCAAAGCTATGAACTATCTATTTGGGCCGGATCCCGATAACTACACCGAGGTGCCCAACACCATTATGGACGAGATTCTGACAGCTTGGTCACGCAACCGTGTGCGCCCGTCCCAATTTCGATAGCCCCAAGTGCAGCGCGCTTTATCAGTAGGTACACTGCCAAGCAAGGCCGAGCTTGCCAGACGCTGTTGACCCGCTAAACGGAGCTGCTCTTTGTTACCAACCTGCATGGGGCGTTTTTCTAGAGCTGTGTTCGCTTGCCTTCTACTGTTTTTTATCGCCTGATGTTAATGATTTACTAACAGTTATATATCTTCAAGCACCAAGGGTGCCTTCTTTCCTAGCGATCAGACATCAAACAAAGAGAGTGGTGAAAGTTATGGATGTAGAGTGCTCAGTTGCCAAGATGGACCGAGGATAGGCAGCACCTAACGGTGCAGGTTGTAGATGAGCGCCTTGAGCAGCGGTTCGCGCCGCTGAAGTCGCCATGAGCGCGAGCGAATGACATCGCCAAACAAGCGTTTCATGACGGAATGCACCGTCTCACATTTCCAGCGTTGACCGAACAAGCCTTCCCAAACGCGCTTGAGAAACCCAGTCTGCCCGCGCTTTGCGGCGAGGATCGACGAGGTTGCCACCGCGCCAGATGGGCGGCAGGAGGTCACGGGTCGTCAGGTGGTGAGCGTCGAAGCCCGCATCGGCCAGCAGCAGCTAATCCCGCTTGCCGTTTTTGCGCTTGCCATGCCGTGCCACACGACTTTTGCCGGCAGCAAGAAAGCGGGTATCCTGCGCGACAGGATGGGCGCTTGCCCCTGCCGAGATCATCTGCGACCCGCCGCCCACCGCGGACACGCCTTTCACCCAGCTGTGGTAGGGTCGCCCGCTGCGGATGGTGTAGTAGGCGCTGGCTTGGCTGAAGCGAAACCTGGTCGCATCGACTGCCACCACCTCCTCTTTTAGAGCAATCGCATCAGACGCACATCGACAATCTTGATGTTGCGTTAGAGATGATTAGTCGGGTCGGAGTGGTGTATAATGCACCGGAGCGCAGCGATCAGAAAGAACTGCTGCGCCACGTGGTATCTCGGGTCGTGATCGACAACGAGGGCACCATCAGTTTGGAGCTGCGTGCTCCCTTTGCCTACCTTCACAATATCTATCAGTGATGATCTGCGCAAGAGTAAGCAGGCGCAAGAAGACGATCTGGCGAATAGCGAAAAGGAAACCGGTGAAGTTATGCTCACCGGTTCCCTCAAGATGGCGTGTTCGCTTGCCAGCCTGAGCTGCTGGGGAGGAAGGATTCGAACCCTCGAATGGCGGATCCAAAGTCCGCTGCCTTACCACTTGGCGACTCCCCAATGCCGTTCTAGATTATACCAAACGGCGCGGCGTCGGCAACGGCCAACTTCACGAATGCGAGTTCGTCCGCGCGTTCGCGAACAGGGCATTGACGTCATCCAGCAGGCGGCTGCTGGTCTCGTAGATGCTCTGCAGGTGCGCCCGCTGCGTGTCCGTCAGGCTGCCGTTGTAGCCCGTCAGCAGCAGGCGCGGGTAGCCGAGCATGGGGTTGATCGGCCCGCGCAGCTCATGGCTGATGTTGTAGGACACCTGCCCGTTGCGCAGGCTGCTGATCTTGCTGGCGCAGGCTGTCACCCGCTCGATGAACAGGCGGGCGCCGGCGGCGATGGCTTCCACATCGGCGGCTTGGTCGGGCGTCAGCGGCTCATCGGGCGATTGCAGCAGCAGTTCACACCGACGGAGGACATCATGGGCGGAGGCGAGCAGATCATCGTCGTTCATGGGAGTGTTCAGTTTATAGTTGGACTAGCTCTGGGCAAACCCCGACAGGTAGTTTGACCGCAGCGAGAGCGAATGGCTGGCTGCGCAGCATCGAGAGCACGGACTGCGCTACATTCTATATTATACAAGGTTGTGCTATCGCAGGGAAGAACGGAGGATTAAGGCTGGGTATATCGGCGCGCCGGCCTGACCAAGCTTCCGCCGCATCATGGCGTTTCCCGACGAACGTTCGCCCCACCAGCCGGAGCGCGCATGCTTATAGACCGAGCGAGAACAGAATGATGAAGCCTCTGCCTGCCAGCAGTCGTTTGGCCGGTGAGAAGGCGGCGCGGCGCAGCGCTGCTGCTCAGGCGTCCCGCGCGCAGCGAAAGCCGAGGAACCAGTTGCGCGTGTCCGGCGCGGCGCTGAAACGAATGGGCGCGCTGACGCCGAAATCGATGTAGCTGCCCCAGCCGCTGCGGTAAACGCGCGGATTAGCGGTGTCGTCCGGGTTTTCGCGCCCATCATCCGCATTGTAAGGATAGGGCTGGTACAGGCTGCTCACCCATTCGAAGACGTTGCCGCTCATATCCAGCGCGCCCACCCACGACGCCCCGGCTGGACGACTGCCGACGGGGGCTGTTTCGTTGTTGGAGTTGCGGTCAAATACTAGATTGTCCTCGATCAGCTCATTGCCCCAGGGGTAGATCAGGCTGTCCGGGCCGCGGGCGGCATACTCCCACTCAGCCTCAGTGGGCAGGCGGGCGCCGCGCTTGGCGCAGTGATCGCGGGCTTCGAACCAGGTCAGGTTCTCACGCGGGCGGTCGTCGCCGGCGAACGCGCCTTGGCTGCCGTACTGGGCGTTCGTCACCTCGGTGCGGTCAATCCAGAAGGGGGCTGCGAAGCAGATCTCATGTTCTGGGCGTTCGTCGCGGCGGCCAGCGTTGTGCCCCATAGTGAAGCAGCCGGCCGGCACGCGCACCATCTCCACGCCGTCGAACGTCTCGATGACCGGCGTCCACTGGGCGTTGGCAGCCACCCGCGTCGGCGTGGGCGGCGGCGTCGGCGTGGCGGTGGGGGCTGGCGCGCCGGCGCAGGCCGTTAGAAAGGAGAGGCTGAACAGGATGAACAACCAACGGGGGATCACGGCGACAGCGCTTTCTCGGTCAAGGCCGCAGACCGAACCCGGACGGATGAGAAACGGTTGCCGACATTCTAGCGCAAGTGATAAAATGCGCAAACACTTTGTAATCAGCGCGGCAATACCCTGCCGACTATTCATCATTATTCATCGCAGAAAGGTTCCTGATGCAGGATAGCTCAACCGATATCGCCCCTGCTGTGCTGCTGGGCTGCGCCGCCGGCGCGGTCGCGGTCGCGCTGGCGCTGGGGCTGGTCGCCCTGGTGGTGACGCTGATCATCAGCCAGGCGGCCGTCCCGGACGCCGCGCCGGCGGCCGTCTCGTCCACGCCCCTTCCCACGCCCACGCCGGTGACCGTGCGCAATGCGCCGCCAGACCCGGCGCGCTACACTTGGACGCTGGTCGAAGGCGGCTTCGACAACCCGCTGTACGTCACCCATGCCGGCGATGGCAGCGGCCGGCTGTTCGGCGTCGAGCAGTTGGGGCGCATCTGGATCATCGAACCGGGCAAGTCGTATCTTAAACCGTTTCTCGATATTTCTAGCCTGCTGCCGGCGGAGGTGTTCACCGGCGTGTACACCGAACGCGGGCTGCTGGGGCTGGCGTTTCATCCAGATTACCGGCGCAACGGCCTGTTCTTCGTGCACCATACCAATCGCGACGGCCAGGCCGTCATCGCCCGCTACCGGGTGAAGCCGGACAATCCGAACGAGGCGGATCCAGCCAGCCGCCAGGTCATCCTGACGGTGGACGATCCTTGGCCGGATCACAACGGCGGCAATCTTCAGTTCGGCCCGGACGGCTACCTGTACGTGGGATTCGGCGACGGCGGCAACGTCAACGAACCGAACTACAACAGCCAGAACCCGGCGCTGCTGCTGGGCAAACTGCTGCGGCTGGATGTGAACGCCGACACATACACCATCCCGCCGGACAATCCGTTCGTGAATGATCCCGATTATCAGCCAGAGATCTGGGCGCTGGGGCTGCGCAATCCGTGGCGCTACAGTTTCGACCGCGCCACCGGCGACCTCTACATCGCCGATGTTGGCCAGTGGGATCGTGAAGAAGTCAACTTTCAGCCGGCGGGCAGTCCCGGCGGCGAAAACTACGGCTGGAGCGCCTGGGAGGGCACGCGCCGCCACCAGACTGACGTCACCCCGCTGGGCGAAGTGACCTGGCCGTTCTTCGAATACTCGCATGTCGACGGCTGCTCGGTGACGGGCGGCTACGTCTACCGGGGCGCGGCGCTGCCCGAGCTGCAGGGGTATTATTTCTTCGGCGACTACTGCACCGGGCGCGTGTGGGTTTCGTACCGCGACCGCGACGGCGCGTGGCAGACGCACCTGTTCATGGAGACCGGGCGCACGATCACCTCGTTCGGCGAGGACGAACGCGGCGAGCTGTATCTGGTCGATTACAAGGGCGACATCCTGCGGCTGGAGGCCGCGCCTCAGCGCTGATCGGCCGTGATGGCCAGGCGCTGCGGCAGGCGCAGGCTGAAAGTGGTGCCGCTGCCTTCCTGGCTGTTGACCACGACCATGCCGCCGTGCAGCTCAGCCGCCGCCCGGACGATTCGCAGCCCCAGCCCCGTGCCGCCGATCTTCTGCGCGTTGCTGCCGCGAAAGTACGGCTTGAACAGATGCGGCAGATCGGCTTCGGGGATGCCCAGGCCGTGGTCTGTCACGTCCAGCACGATCTCCTGGCCGTCGCGTCGCAGCCAGACGTGCACGGGTCCTCCCTGCGGCGAGTATTTGATGGCGTTAGCCAGCAAGTTGCGCAGCGCATGTTCCAGCAGCGCCGGGTCAAGCCACAGCTCAGCGAACGACCCCTCCGTCTGAAAATCGATCGTGTGCGATGCGCCGACTTCGGCCTGCATCTTTGTGACCATCGCCTGACACAGCGCGTCTAGATCAGTTGACTCCGGCTTGAATTCCAAGCGTCCCATCTCCGCCCGCATGAAGATCGAAATATCATCTAGGATGTCATTGAGGTTGTGAACCTGGTGGCGAATGGCGTCGAAGTAGATCTGTTTGCGCGCTGGCGGCAGACGATCGGCATAGCGGTTGAGCAGTTCAGCGGACGTCATGATGACCGACAGCGGCGTGCGAAACTCGTGCGACAGGATGGACATGAAGCGGCAGCGCTGGTCGTCCAACGCTGGCATCGCATTGGGCATTTGATCCGGCTCGGTCTCAGACGCACAGCGGCCGTTGTGATGTCCGCCGCTGAGCGGCCGAGCGGGGCAGCGCAGCGTCCGCGCCAGCGCTGGAGCAAGCCGCGCCGGTTGGCCGCGCAGGATGTAGTCGGTGGCCGCGTTATCCAGGCACAAGTCAACCACCTCTTCGGTCAGCGCGTCGGCCAGCCAGATGAACGGCAGGCCAGGCTGAGCGGCGCGAACGGTATCTATCAACTGCTGCGCGTCGAGGCGCGCCGGCGGGTATGCCGCCAGCGCCGCGTCTAGCCGTTCATCGTGCAGCAGCTCCTGCAGCTCCGCTTCGCTGCCCGCGAATGACCAGTCCACGTTGAAGCCAAGCTGCTGAGCGACGGCGTTCAGCGATTCCAGAGCAGCCGGCGCGCGATCGATCAGGATGATGTGTAAAGGCAGGCTCATAGCTGCGTCCAGACTTCCAACATTAAATTCATTGTAACCGCGATCGACCTCGTGAAGCGTTAACGATGCGCAGGCTGGCGCTGCAAACTAGCCGGCGCTGATCATTGCGTTTTTCAGATAGGTGGTCTATAATGGTCTATACCGCCATGAGACAGGAGAGCGAACGCTTGGATCTCCAGCCTGAGTCGCTCGTGCCGCTGTATATCCAGCTCAAAGACCTGCTGCTGCGCCAGATTCGGGCAGGCGTGTACAGCGCCGGGGCTAAGCTGCCGTCTGAGCGCGAACTGGCGCAGGCCTACGGCGTGAGCCGCATGACCGCCCGCATGGCAGTGCGGCTGCTGGGGCAGGAGGGGGTGGTGGCCTCCCGCACCGGCAAAGGCACCTTCGTGAGCTTTGCGCCCATCAACCAGGAACTGCAGCGGCTCACCAGCTTCACCCAGGAGATGGACAAGCTGGGGCTCAGCGCCAGCAGCCGGGTCATCCGCGCCGAGATCGCCCGTGCCAGCGACGCCGTGGCGCTGGCGTTGGGCATCGAACCGGGGGCGGAGATCGCGCTGCTGGAGCGGGTGCGCTGCGCCGGCAACCGGCCGCTGGCGATCGAGATCTGTCATCTCAACCACAGTGCGTGCCCCGGCATCCTCGACCGGCACGATTTTTCGCACGAGTCGCTCTACCGGGTCCTCCAGCAGGATTACGGCATCCGGCTGGCCAAAGCTGACCAGACGATCAGCGCGCGCCTGCCCACGCCCGAAGAGCAGCGCCTGCTGGAGATCAGCCCGCATGTGCCGGTGCTGAGCCTGACGCGCACGACTTACACCGTGCTCGACCAGCCCATTGAACACGTGCTCTCCGTCTACGACGGCAGCGCGTACAAACTGCGAACGCGGCTGATCTATGACGTCTGAGGATATGCCCATGACCGAAGGTTCACCAACTAGCGGCGCCCTGCGCTACATGACCGCGGTGCGCGAGAAACTAGATCAGATCGTGCACAGCCAGCTCGACGCTGTGCTCCAGGCGGGCGACATCGTGGCGCAGGCGCTGGCGCGGGGGGGGATGGTCTACCTCTTCGGCACAGGCCATTCGCACCTTTTGGCCGAGGAGGGCCACTACCGCGCCGGCGGGCTGGCGGCGGTCTGCCCGATACTGGCCAGCGCGGTGATGCTGCATGAGGGCGCGGTGTTCAGCACGGCGCTGGAGCGCACGTCGGGGCTGGCCGAGCCGCTGCTCGACCGCTACCAGCCGGCCAGCGGCGACGTCCTGTTCATCTTCTCCAACAGCGGGGTGAACGCGCTGCCCGTCGAGATGGCGCAGGCCGCGAAGCGGCGCGGCCTCACCGTCATCGCCGTGATTGCGCGGGAGTACGCCGCCGCCGCGCCGCCGGGGCCGGCCGGGGTGAAGCTGGCCGATCTGGCCGACCTGGTGCTGGACAACCAAGGCGTGCCCGGCGATGCGCTGATCCCGGTGGGGGAATCTGGCCTGAAAACTGGCCCGCTCTCGACCATCTCCGGGGCATTCCTGCTCAACGCCATCCTGACCGAGGCCGCGTGCCGGCTGGAAGCCAGCGGCGCGCCGCTGCCGGTTTTCATCAGCGCCAACATGCCGGGGGCCGGCGCCCACAACGATCAGCTTGTGGCCCGCTACCGCGCCCGCAACCCTCATCTTTAGGATGCTTACCGGGGGCACCCCGGAAGTTATCGAAGCGTATACATGAGTTGATGTTTGAGGAGAGATCTAATGAACGCCCATTTCAGAATTGTCTTGCTGGTCTTGGCTGCGATCCTGGCAGTCGGCATGCTGCCGGCTCTGGCGCAGGAACCCGTTCAGATCACCGTGTGGCACATGGAGCAGCCGCCGCATCGCGTCGAGCGCATTCAGCAGTTGATTGATGAGTTCAACGCCGCCAACCCGGACGTGGTCGTGCGCCAGGAGCCGCAGAACTGGGGCGAAATCTACACCAAAGCGCCCGCCGCTGTGGCCGCCGGCAACGCGCCTGAGCTGCTGTTCGCCATCCCGGACTTCACGCCCATCCTCAAAGACCTGGGCCAGCTCCAGGACGTCACCGAGTTCGTGGCCGAGCTGGACGCCAAGCATGACTTCGTAGATACTGCTGTGGAGCCTTACGCCTACGACGGCGGGACGTAGGCAGTGCCGCTGTACAACATGGCGCACTCGATCTGGTATCGGCCCAGCGTGTTCGCCGAGGCCGGCATAGAGCCGCCGACCACCTGGGAGGAGCTGCTGGCCGCCGCCGAAGTCCTGACGACCGACACGCAGTACGGCATCGGCCTGCCGGCCAACCGCCAGCTCTATACCGATCAGGTCGTGTATGACTTCATGGTGAACGCGGGCGCAGAGGAAATCTACAACCCAGACGGCACGCTGCGCTTCAACAACGAGGCGACCATCAAAGCCTACGCGTTCTACAGCCAGCTCTTCCGGTTCTCGCCGCCCGACAGCACCAACTGGACCTGGGGCGAGGCTGAAGCCTGCTTCGCCAGCCGCGCCTGCGCCATGATCCCGCAGTTCACTGTCATCACCACCTACGATACGCAGGCGGAAGGCGACCCCAACGACCTCGGTGTGATCGCCATTCCGCGTTCAGACGCCGTGGAAGAGTCGGGCACGATCGCTTACTCCAACGGCGTCATGCTGCTGACCAGCGACCCGGCCAAGATCGAGGCGGCGCAGCGCTTCATCCGCTTCATCCTGGAGCCAGAGAATTACGGGCGCTTCCTGAATATGGAACCGGGCCTGTTCCTGCCGGTCACCGACGCGGGCAGCAAGGCGGACAGCTTCTGGCAGGATCCGATGGTGGTGAAATACCGCTCCCAGATTGAAACGATGATCGAGAACTCGAAGAACGGCCGCCTGTTCGGCTTCACCAACGGCAACACCTTCCCCAGCATCGCATCCATCTCGGCGCAGAACATCCTAGCGCAGGTGCTGCAGATGATCGTCGTCCAGGGCATGAGCGTCGAGGACGCGGTGGAAGCCGGCCAGGCCGCCATGGAAGCCGCCATCGAATAGGCAGTCGACACTTTACCCGGCCGCCTTTTCTATCCGGTTTACTGTGCAGGGGGCCGCGCGCCCCCTGCACGATCAAGGGACACAGTGCATGTTTGGCCTCTCACGCAGAACCCTGGTCGGTTATCTGTACGTGGCGCCGCTGATGCTGTGGCTAGCGCTCACGATCGCTTATCCGCTGCTCTCGACGGTCGTCCTCAGCCTGCAGGATATTCGGATCATCGGCACCGAGGGCAGCTTTGTGGGTTTAGACCAGTACCGCGCCATCTTCGCGTCGGACACGTTCTGGAGCAGCGCCGGGCGCAGTTTGATCTGGGTGCTGGGCAACGGCCTAGTGCAGACGCTGGCGGCGTTCATCGCCGCGCTGCTGCTGCGGGAGGCCTTTCCGGGCGTGCGGATCGCGCGGGTATGGATCATTTTGTCGTGGATCGTGCCGACGGTGGTGGTGGTCATCATCTGGCGCTGGATGCTGAGCGCCTCCGGCGGGATCGTCAATTATGCCCTGGTCTCTCTCGGCGTCGCCGAGCGCCCGATCGGGTTCTTCAGCACCAGCACGAGCGCGTTCGCGTCAGTCGTCTTGATCAACGCTTGGCGCATGTTCCCGTTCATGACCGTCATCATGCTGGCGGGCTTGATGCGCATACCGGAAGAGCTGTATGAGTCGGCGGCGGTAGACGGCGCCAACGCCTGGCAGAAGTTCTGGTACATCACCCTGCCCGGTCTGCAGCCGGTGCTGTTCGTCATCGGCTTGCTGGGGACGCTGATATCGTTCAACACGTTCGATGTGATCTGGCTGCTGACCGGCGGCGGGCCGGCGGGCGGCACGACGACGCTGCCGGTGCTGATCTACGATACCGCCTTCAAGCAGTACCGCCTCTCGCGCGCGGCGGCCATGTCGGTGGTGACGGGTGTCCTGCTGCTCGTGTTCGCGCTCACCTTCATTCGCCTGATGTCGCCGCGCACAGACGCGCAGGAGGCGGCGCTGTGAAACGATCACGCCGCGCCTCTTTCGTGTTGATCGTCGGGCTGGCCGCGCTGCTGTTCATCGTTATCGTCCCCTTCTACTGGATCTTTTCGTCGTCCATCAAGATCCCGCAGGAGATCATCGCGCGCACGCCTACGCTCATCCCCCAGAGTTTCTCGCTCCAGCACTATGACAAGCTGATGAACAGCTCGCAGTTCCCAGTCTACCTGCGCAACAGCACCCTGGTCGCGCTGGCGACGATGGGCATCACACTGCTGCTGTGCACGCCGGCGGCCTACGCTCTCTACCGGATGCGCCTGCCGGGGCGGCAGACGCTGTTCCGCATCATTCTGATCACCTATGCCTTTCCGGGCATCCTGCTGTTGATCCCGCTGTACTTCATGCTGAGTTCGCTCAGACTGATTGACACGCTGTACGCGCTGGTGATCGTCAATGTGACGTTCGCCGCGCCGTTCGCCGTGTGGCTGTTGCAGGCCTTCTTCCAGACGATCCCGGCGGAGATCGAGGAGTCCGCCGCCCTGGACGGGGCGAATCGGCTGCAAATCCTGCTGCGCATCATCATCCCGCTGACCGCGCCCGGCCTGGCCAGCGTGGCCATCTTCGCCTTCATCACGTCATGGACTGAGTACATGTTTTCATCGGTGCTGATCATCTCGGAACAGCACCGCACAGTGCCGGTCGGGCTAGCCGGCATTGTCGGCCAATACCAAGTGGACTGGGGGCTGCTGCTGGCCGGGGCCAGCGTGACGACGCTGCCGGTGCTGGTGCTGTTCGCGCTGGTCGGGCGCTACTTCATCGCCGGCCTGACCGCGGGGGCGGTCAAATCATGAGCCGCTACATCCTGGGCATCGACGCCGGAACCTCGGTGATCAAGGCCGCCCTTTTCGACCGCGATTTCCGCGAGTCGCACGCCGTCAGGCGGCGCACGACGGTATCGATGCCGCATCCAGGCTGGACGGAATGCAGCATGGATGAAGTCTGGGCGATGACCGCCGACGCGCTGCGCTCCATCACGGCGCAGGTGGACCCGTGCGACATCGCGGCGATCGCCTTGACCGGGAACATGGTCGGGGCGTGGCTGCTGGATGCAGACGGCCGGCCGGCGCGCGCCGCCATCCTGTGGAGCGACGGGCGCGCCCAAGAGCAGATTGACCGCTTCACCCGCAGGAACCCGGATTTCATGACGGTCATCTTCCGCTCGTCGGGGTCGGTGATGCAGCAGGGGTGCACGCTGCCCGCGCTGCGCTGGCTGGTCGAGCATGAACCAGACGTGATCGCCCGCACACGGCACGTCGTGAGCTGCAAGGGGTGGCTGATCTACAACCTGACCGGTGTCATCCAGCTCGACGCGACCGAAGCGCCGGGGATGCCGGGCGACATCCGCCGGCGCGGCTACAGCGACGCGATGTTCGACTGGCTGGAGGTGCGCGAACTGCGCGGCCTGTTCCCGTCCCTCGTGCCGTCAGACCAGATCGTCGGCGCAGTGACGACGCGCGCCGCCCAGCTCACCGGGCTGGCCCCTGGCACGCCCGTCGTCGCCGGCGCGGGCGACGTCCCAGCGTCGGCGCTGGGCGTCGGCGCGGCTGAGCCCGGCGACGCCTGCTGTCTGCTGGGCACGAACATCCTGAGCTGCCTGGTGACGGCCGCGCCGCTGTTCGAGCCGGCCGATCTGGGGCTGTCGTTCTGCCTGCCGCCAGACCGCTGGCTGCGCGCCATGGTCACCGTCGCCGGGACGACCAATCTCGACTGGGCCATCCAACTGTTTTTCAGCGCCGAGGCAGCCGCTGCCACCGAGCCAACCGCCTTGTTCGCGGCGCTGGAGCAGATCGCGGCCTCCAGCCCGCCGGGCGCGCGCGGCGTGCTCTACCTCCCGTATCTCAGCGCCGCCGGGATCATCGCGCCGGTGGTGCAGCCGGGCGCGCGCGCCCAATTCGCCGGGATGACGCAGGAGCACACGCGCGCCGACCTGCTGCGCGCCGTGTACGAAGGCGTCGCCCTGTCAGTTCGCGACGGCTTCGACGTGATCCCCGCGCCCGTCGAGGCGATTCGGCTGGCCGGCGGCGGCGCCAGAAGCGCCTTCTGGAGCCAGATGATCGCCGACTGCACTGGACGCCTGGTGATCGTGCCCCAGGGAAGCGAATTCGGGGCGCGCGGCGCGGCGGCGCTGGGGTGGTATCCAAGCGTGCTGGATGCGGTGGGCGTCTACCGCGACCAAGGGCGGGCGTTCACGCCGCAGCCTGAGAACGCGCGCCGGTATGACGCGCTTTTCCGGCGCTACACCAGCCTGCGCCGGCATCTGGAGCCGTTTTGGAACGAGCCGCCCGCATGACGCGGCGGGCCATCCAGGGTACATTCGGATTTTGGGGCGAACACGTGGTTTCGCCCTTACAAACCGTATCGCGGCGTAGGGGACGACCCGTGTGTCGTCCCGCATGAAGGCAGCGCCTGTCCCCATTTCCGAATGCGCCCGCCGTCCATCCGCCTTCGTGTTTTCCCCTGAAGTCGCTATAATTTCCGGGCAACGACCTTCCGCTCCGGGAGAAGCACAGACATGGACGTGAAAGTCTTCGAGATCACCGAGTACATGGTCATCTGGCGGCAGTTGGAGCTGATGAACTTCCAGGGGATGACAGTGCGCGTGCGGGCCATCGTGCGCTGCACCGGCGGCGACTACACCATGGATGTGTACTTTGTGGATGACGCCAGCCCGATTCCCGATCCGCTGTACGACGTGCCCAACAAAAAAGGCTTCATGTTCTTCAACATCCGCGACATCGGCCCGTTCGTGGACATGCTGCGCAACGAGCGCCCGGTGTACGGCCACCTGCGCGGCGACCGGCCGGAGTGGATGAGCATCACCACTGCCAAAGAGCCGATCGGCGAGGGCGAGGGATAGCCGGCCAGTGACGATGACGCCCAGCCAGAAGCTGGCCTACGGCTGGCTGGCGCTGGCCGTCGGGCTGTTAGCGCTGCACTGCGCGGCGGCGCTGGCGGCGGCCTGCCAGTTCTTGCCGGACGACCCGCTGGCCGCGCTCCTGCCGCAGCACCGCATCGGCGGGCTGGCGGCGGCGCTGCTGAGCCTGGCGGCTTTCAGCGGCCTGTTGGGCGGCGGCGTCTATGCGGCGCTGCGCTCGCGGGCCAACGACCGGCTGCCAGATGAAGGGCGGCTGCGGCTCAGCTTCGGCCTGTGGACGCTGGCGGCGCTGGCGGCGCTGCTCACCGAATGGGGCGGCGCGCTATCGCCGCTGCGCCCTGCGGTGGCCAGCGTCCAGATCATCGCAGCCGGTCTGGCGCTGCTGACGGTCGCCCACGCCGCCCCGGTCACGCCGCTGGCGCAGGTGTGGCTGGTCGGCATGGCGACGGCGCTGCTTGGCCGGCTGCTGACGCTGGTCGTCCCGTCCGATCCCCTGGCGGAACGCGCGCTGCGGGCGCTGGCGCTGGGGCTGGTCGACAGCATCGGCGCGCCGCTGGCGGCGGTCGCCCTGGCCTTCTGGCTGATGCACCGCTTCAGCCGCGCTCCGCTGGGCTGGGTGCAGCAGACGGTCTACGCGGCGGGCGGACTGGTCGCGCTGGCCGGCGCGTTCGCCAGCCTGCCGCCGCTGGTCCTGCTGGGCGCGCCAGATTGGGCGCGGGCGGCCAGCAGTTTGGGGGCGCTCGTCATCCCGGCCAGCTATCTGGTGGTCGCCGCCCACATGTACCGCGCCTTCAGCGACCGCAACGCCACCTACACCCTGGCCGCCCACTGGTGCGCGCTCGGTTTGCTGCTGCTGTTGATCGGGCCGGGGCTGCTGGGCGCGCTTCAGGCGCTGCCAGGCGTCTACGTGGCCACCGCGGGCACCTATCTGACGCGCGCTCAGACCAGCCTCGCTCGTCTCGTCCCGCTGGCGATCAGCCTGGGAATAGCCAACCAGGCGGCGGCGGAGCTGCGCGGGCGCAACTGGCGCGTCACCGGCTTGATCCCGTTCTGGCTGACGTCGTTCGGGATGGTCGGCGGCGCGCTGGCGCTGGGGGCGGCGGGCGTGGCGCAAACTTATCTGGAACGGCTGGCCGGCGTCGGCTATCTGGAGACGCAGCGGCTGCTGACGCCGCTGCTGGCGCTGTGGGTCTTCAGCCTGGCGCTGGTCGGCCTGGGCGCGGCCATCTACGGCCTGACGTTCTGGCGGCGGCGGCCGGTCGAGCGCTTTTCGTAAAGGATGTCCATATGAAACGACAAGGGTTATTTTGGCGCGGCCTGCTGGCCGCCTGGCTGCTGATGCTGCTGGCCGCCAGCGCGGCCGCCCAGCCGGAAGCCGACGCTGGCGTGCGCTACCGGGTTGAACGCTACCGGGTGGCCAACTACCCGGTGGCGCTGGCTTTTGCGCCGGACGGCCGGCTGTTCTATACCGAAAAGACGACCGGCAGCGTCCGGCTGGTGGCCGCCGATGGGACGCCGCAGCTCCAGCCGGTCATCACGCTGCCCACCGATTCGCTGGTTGAGCGCGGCCTGCTGGGCATCGCGCTCGACCCGGACTATGCCGGCAACGGCCACATCTGGGTAGTGCACACCCGGCCGGGCACGGCCCGCGACTATCCGGCCAACCAGGTGGTGCGCTTCACCGAACGCGACGGCCAGGGGAGCGATCCGCAGGTGATGCTGTCGGTCCCGATCACCAACGGCGAGCTGAAGCACAACGGCGGCAACCTGCACTTCGACGCCGAAGGCCGCCTGTACGTCTCGTTCGGCGACTACGGCGACGCCGCCCTGGCGCAGAACCTTGACGCTATGCCCGGCAAGATCCACCGCTTTCAGGTGACAGAAGCCGGCCTAGAACCAGCGCCGGATAATCCGTTCCCAGGCAGCAGCGTCTACGCCTACGGCCTGCGCAACACGTTCGATTTCACCTTCGACCCGACGACCGGGAATCTATTCGGGGCGGAGAACGGCTTCAAGTGCGATGATGAGATCAACTTGATCCTGCCCGGCGGCAACTACGGCTGGGGGCCAGACTACGGCGAACAGTGCTTTGGCTACGCGCCGGTGGCCGTGCCGAACTACCAGCCGCCGCTGCTGTCCATCAGCCCGACGGTGGGCATGGTCGGCATCATGATTTACGACGGCGGCGCGTTTCCGGCGTGGTCAGGCGACCTGTTCTGGTGCGAGTGGAACAGCGGGGCGCTGCGGCGCGCCGTGCTGGACGCCAGCCGCACCCAGATCACCGCCGTCTATTCGGTTGATCTGCAGGGGCAGTTCTGCCGGATTGACGTGACGACCGGCCCAGATGGCCTGATCTACTTCGCCGATCCGAGCGGCATCTACCGGATCATCCCGGCAGCATGAAGCCCGCGCCGTCAAGGCGTCGCCCGCACCGGCAGCGCCGCGCAGGCCGAGGCCGCCTGGACGTATTGGCTGTCCACCCAGCCCGTCCGACCGTCGTACTCGACGAACCACCAGCCTGAGTCAGCGGTGCGCCCGTAAACCAGCAGCGTCGTGTTGTAGGGGATGGTGAGCTGGAGCGCGGCGTCGCGGCTGGGCGCGGCGCGCAGGTTCAGATTGTACAGCGTCAGCGCCAGGCAGGGCGCGGGCAGCGTGGCGGTGGGCGTCGGCGTGCGGGTGGCGTACTGCCAGCGGGTGGGCGTGGCCGTAGGCGGGGCCGGCGTGCGCGACGGCGTCGCTGTCGCCGTGGCCGTCGACGTGATAGTGGGAGTCGGCGTCAGCGTGGGCAGCGCCGGCCCGGCGGACGCGGTGGCGATGGGTGCGCCAGACAGGAACGCGGCCAGCCGGCTGTCCTCGAAGCGGCGGTTGACGGCCAAGCGGATGATATTCTCCATCTGGCTGAGCGCCAGCGCCGCCTGCACCGCGTTGATGCGGCCTTCAGCGGCCAGCAGGCGAATTTGCTGACGCATGACGTCGGCGATGGCGGACACCACCCGGTCAAGGTCGCCGCCGTTGGCCGAGATGAGCTCGGCCACGGTGTCGCCCTGGTCGAGGCGCACGGCCACCGTCTCCGGCTGCATCCCAGCTTGATCGGCGATGATCCGCAGCACCTCACGGAACACAGCGCGCGCCTGTTCCTCATCGCTCGCCGACAGCGGCATCAGCGTGGGCGTCCCCCGCGCCGCCACGGCCGCCGGCAGTGTCGGCGTGGGCGGCAGCGACAGCAGCGTGTAGGCGGCTGTGAACGGCACGCTGAAGCTGGCGACCAGCAGCAGCACGCCCGCGCCAGCGGCGAATACCCCGCGCGACGCCCGCAGGCGTTCCGGACGGAACAGCTCTAGGAGGCTGAGCGCTAGGCCGCTGAGGAGCAGCGCGCCGGCCAAAGCCAGACTGGCGCGCCCCACCAAGGCATTCGGTTCAGGATTCAAGTTGGCGATGACCAGGCCGGCGACGGGCAGCAGGACGGCCAGGAACGCCAGCGCTGTGTGCCAGAAGCCGATGCGATGGCGGCGGCGCAACGTCTGCAGCAGCGCATTGGCCACGAAGAGCAGTGCGAAGATGCCGCCGAAGGCGATGAGGAGCAGTCCCATGTCGAGTCAGTCTTGTGTATCGGACAAGAGGCGGCCAGCCGGTTTGGGATTTGTGCGTGTGTGCCAGCCGTCACAATTTCATTATGGTGGAATGCGCCGTCCCTGTCCATACAGCGGCGCGAATCATCATCGGTTTCTCATGCGGCCGCCGCGGGCGCGGCAGACCTTGATGCAAGAGGGAGCGCAGCGGCGGCGGCGCCCCCTCGATGTGTCGCGTCTCACTCGCCCTGTCCCAGCGAGTAGCCGGGCTGGCCGTCAAAGGTGCAAAGGTTCTCGATCTTGATGAAGTCCAGGCCAGCAGCCGCGACACGACCAAGCAGGTTGACGATCTGGGCATGGGTGATCGCCCCGCCGTCAGCCGCCAGGAAGCGGCAGCGCCAATGGTCAACGCAGAACGTCTCCGCCGAGCCGCCCGGCCAGACCTTCTGGCCGCGGTTGCTGATCATGCTCAGCTTCAGGCCCTCACCCTCCAGCGCCTTCATGCGCTCGCCCAACACGTTGGGGTCGCGGCCGGCTTCGTTCCAGTTGACGAACACGTCCACGCCGACGGTCTCTTTGCGAGCCGGCTGGCGCACGGCGGCGGCGGTTCCGGGCGGGATGCTCTCGCCGGCGGCGTAGCTGACCGGCTTCAGGGTCTGCGGCATCTGTCCTAGGCGCTGGACGACGGCTTCGCCGAACTCTTTCGTGCCCACCTTTTGCTTGCTGATACCCTCGCGGTAGATGTCATAGGTGTGGATGCCATCTTCCAGCGTCCGCAGCCAGGCGTTGTGAATGCGCGCCGCCACCTCCGGCTGGCCGATGTGCACCAGCATCATCACGCCGCCCAGCAGCAGGCCGGACGGGTTGGCCAGGTTCTGCCCGGCGCGGCGCGGCGCTGAGCCGTGAATGGCCTCGAACATGGCGGCATGTTCGCCCACGTTGGCCGAGCCGGCCAGCCCGACCGAGCCGGCGATCTGGGCGGCCACGTCCGACAGGATGTCGCCGTACAGGTTCGGCAGCACGATCACATCGAAGGCTTCCGGCGTGTCGGCCATCTTGGCCGCGCCGATGTCCACGATCCAATGTTCGTTCTCGATGTCCGGGTACTCGGCGGCGATCTCATCGAAGACCTTGTGGAACAGGCCGTCGGTGAGCTTCATAATGTTGTCTTTGGTGAAAGCCGTAACCTTCTTGCGATTGTTGCGGCGGGCATATTCGAAGGCATAGCGGATGATCTTCTCGCTGCCGGGACGGGTGATGAGCTTGAGGCATTGGTAGACCTCATCGGTCTGGCGGTGCTCAATGCCCGCGTACAGGTCTTCTTCGTTCTCCCGGATGATGACGAGATCCATGCCGGGGTGCTTGGTCTTCACGAACGGGTGATAGGCCACGCACGGGCGCACGTTGGCGTACAGGCCGAGCGTCTTGCGAGTGGTGACGTTGACGCTCTTGAAGCCCGTGCCCTGCGGCGTCGTCAGCGGCGCTTTGTAGAAGACGCGGGTGCGCCGCAGCGACTCCCACGCTTCCGGATCGATGCCGGACGTATTGCCGCGCAGATACACCTTTTCACCGACCTCGACCGTCTCGATCTCGATCTCAGCGCCCGCCGCCTGTATGATGTGCAAACAGGCGCTCATGATCTCCGGGCCGATGCCGTCGCCGTAAGCGACGGTGATAGGGGTTTTGCTCATATCCATCCTCCAGTTTGGGTAAATGCTGCCCCACAACAAACGAGCCAGCGGACCGCCACAAGGGCCAACCGCTGGCTCCCGAAACAACCAGTTGCCTTCAGCGCAACTTCTTTGTGTGGTCTGCCGAACTCACTCTGCAATTTGGACTAGCCTCTAGTCTAGCAAAAAATCGCCCCGATTGCAGGCCGGATGCGGCGGCGCAGGTTAATTCGGGATAAGTGAAAAATGGCGCAACTGGCTCACAGCGGCAGCACCACGAAATCCTCTGCCAGCGGCGCGCCGCCGGGCGAGAACGCCGGCAGCCGCTGGCCGGCGGCCGGGTTCACCCAGCCGATCCGCAGGCGGACGCTGGGCGGGAACGCGCCGGGGAACACCAGCCGGTCGGTGACCGTCTGGCCGGGCTTCCAGCCGGAGGTCGGGGCGTAGCCGCCCAGCGGCTGGCGATCCTGCTGCGCCAGGATCTGGCCGGCCTCGTCAAGGACGTGCACGAACCAGGCGTAATCGCCCGCCGGCGGCGACTGCGCCTGCCATTCCACCGTCACCCGCAGGCCGTCCGCCGCCTGCGCCACCCCATACCGCGCCAGCGTGATCGGGCCGAAGCGATGCCCCGCCGCCCGATCAGGCTCAGGCGCGGGCGACAGGTCGAACAGCAGCAGGCGGTGGCCGGCGGCGGCGCGCTCCAGCCCAAAAGTCGCCCGCGCCCACAGGTCGCGTTCTTGCCAGTTGGCGGCGTCAGCCGGCGGGAACCACGTCACCAGCCACAGCCGGCCGCCCTGCGCCCAGCCGTAGCGCCACAGCGCTGCCGCCAGCCGGTCGTCAGGGGCGGTCGGCGCGTTGGTCGAGAAGACCGGCGCGCGGATTTCCAGGTCGAGCAGCGTCTCATCGAACGCAGTGGTGGCGGCCGCCACCGTGCCGGGCGGCTGCAGCGCCGCTTGCAGCGCGGCGATGCGGCGGTGGGCTTCGCCTCGGTTCTGGGCGGCTGCGACGGCGCTCAGGGCAGCCAGCGCCGCCAGGCCGGCCAGCGCGGGCGCGCGGCGGGGCGCCCGCCAGGCCAACAGCCCGCCCACAGTCGCCAGCGCGGCTCCCGCCAGCGGCTGCGTCAGCGCCAGGCCGTCCGCCGTCCAGGATAGTTCCAGCGGCTGGCCAGCCAGCGCCAGCGCCAGATGGCCGGTGATGGCGCTCAGCGCCGGGTCGGTATACACCTGCGGCGCGTAGGCGGCCTGACTGAGATCGAAGAAGTTGGCGTACAGCCAGAATACCCAGGGATAGATGCTGTACAGCGTCCCCAGCAGTTGGACGCCGAATGACAGCCCGGCGAAGCCGATGACTGCCGCCAGCAGCGCCCGCCGCGTCCAGGCCGCCTCGATCAGCGGCGCGAGCATGGCGGCCAGGAGCGGCACGATCACCAGCAGAAAGCGCGGCCCCCAGGCGATGCCGCCTTCCCAACTCCACCAGGTGGCGTAGGCCAGCGTCTGCGCCGCTGCCAGCGCCAGCAGCAGCGCCGCCGCGCCCGGCCGCGCCCAGCGCAGCATCAGCCAGCCGGGGAGCGCCAGCAGCAGGACCGGGCTGTACCATGCCAGTCCCCGGTACGGGCCCAGCCACAGGCCGTACAGCCCTTCCAGCAGCGGGCGGGTGAAGCCCTCGCCGCTGGCGAAATGGTAGCCGCTGGCCAGCGGGCTGCCGAAGCGCGCCCAGTTGTACAGCCCGATCAGCGCCAGGCAGGCGGCCAGCGGCAGGACAAAGGCCGCCGCCGCGCGCAGGCGATCCTTCCAGCCGGCGGCGAGCCGGCGCGTCAGGCTGAAGGCCGCCGGCTCGTCCGGCCACCAGGCGTAGATGGCCACCGCCAGGATGAGGGCTACGCTGACCAGATTGACGCC